>JASLEQ010000229.1 GCA_030151135.1 Candidatus Sulfotelmatobacter sp.
CGCTGAAATTATTTGACCGTCCCCGGCCACCGTTTACTGACACTGCGCCGGCATCGCTGCTGCCATAGAAAGTACCGCCGCTTGATCCGAGCTGGGACTGCACACCGGGCTGCAACTGCAAGAACTGGTAAGTGTCGCGAGCATTCAGCGGCAGTTCGTTGACGGAGCGATTATTCACTACGGCTCCAAGCTGTGTGCTGCTGGTCTCAACCAGCGGCGCTTCTGAAGTGACGTCTACCACTTCCTGAGCTCCGCCGAGTTGCATCGCCATATTCAGCGTGATCACCTGGTTCACATCCAGGGCGATCCCGTGGCGCACCGCCTTCTTGAATCCAGTGAGATCGAAGGTAAGCGTATAAGTCCCGACGGGAAGTTCGGGAAAGACGTAGTCGCCGCTGTCATTGGTAAGGGCGTCATGGCTTACGCCGGTAGCGTCGTTGGTGGCTGTGACCTTAGCACTCGACAGAACCGCGCCAGAAGGATCGGCTACCCGCCCGAGAATTCTCCCACCTGTGCCCTGGGCAAACAACAACACAGAAGATGTCAGCAACGCAAGACCGACGACACTCAGACACAAGCTCGACCACCGCGCTCGCAACGGCAATTGGCACCTCCACACATCCGGGAAAAGTTTGGGATTGTTGGAAAACGAACCGCTTGTATCCGGCGACAACCTTGCTATAATCCCGCAAGGTTAGTGAACAGGTACCTGCACTGTCAAGGACAAAAAACAGCTGCGTCCGATTACCCGGCCAGCGATTTAGGGGTAAGATGTCGCGCGATCCGTTAAGCCCGCATGCCTGAACCTTACTTGAAAATTGGAGATGTCGCCCGGCAAATCGGAGTTTCTCCCTCCGTCATTCGCTCGTGGGAGAGCCTCGGCTTGGCCCGTCCCCGGCGCACCGAAAGCAAGTACCGTCTTTACAGTGCGGAAGACGTAAAGCTGTTGAAGCGGGCGCGCTTTCTCCGCAAGGTTCGCGGACTGAACGCCCCGGCGATTGTGCAGTTGCTGAAGCGCGAGGGCAAACTAAAGCCGCCGGTCGATGGCAGTGCCGGAGCGATCGGTGCGCACTTGCGGAAACTCCGCGCCCAACGTCGTCTTTCACTAGCGCAGGTCGCCGAAGCCGTGGACATTTCTGTCGGTTTCCTCAGCGCGCTCGAGCGCTCACAGATGAGTGGATCAGTCGGCACTCTGAGCAAGCTGGCGCGTTTCTATAAGACGAATATCCTTGATTTCTTCAACCCGGGGGGCGCCAGCGGGCGTCTCGTCCGCCCCGCGGAGCGCAAGGTGCTTGAGGCCGGCGCGGGAGTTCGACTGGAACTGCTGGCTTGGGGCAATGCGGTGATGGAGCCGCATCTGTTTCGCATTGCGCCGAACGCCGGAAGCGGCGACCCGTACACCCATGAAGGAGAAGAGTTTATCTACATTTTGAGCGGCGACTTGGAAATCACGCTGGACGGCGAGCAATATCGACTAAAGCCGGGCGACAGCTTCTATTTCGAAAGCGCAACGCCCCATCGATGGAAGAATCCGGGGCGCAAGGAAACGGTCGTGCTCTGGGTAAACACGCCGCCAACGTTCTAAGGCTTTTGCAGCCGACCCTGGGAACGCAGCTTCACGAGCGTATTGCAGGGAGTGCATGGTCAAGCCGAGTTTCGTTCGTCTCATGATAATGGCTTCAGCCGCGCCGAAAAGGGTACTAGATCTGCTCCGGAGGAAGAAATGAACCGGCATCGCGCGTTACGTCTTCTGCCCTTGCTGTTCGCACTTTTACTGTTGGTTTCGTGCTCGAAGAGAACTCCGACGCTGAACCTTCTGGTATGGGAGGGCTACGCCGATCCTTCTTTCGTGAATGCTTTTGAAGAAGCGAATCGCTGCAAAGTCTCCGCGTCTTACATGGGATCGAGTGACGAGTTGATGGCGAAATTGCGCGGAGGAAGCGCCGGCAATTATGACGTCATCTCTCCTTCGAGCGATGTGGCCGGCGCCATCGCAACCTCCGGTCTCGCCGCTCCTCTCGACCTGTCGAAGCTTCCCAGTTACCAGCAACTGTCTCCACAACTCGCTTCGCTTCCCCTGGCCCGCGCCAATGGACAGGTTTACGGTGTTCCGTTCATGTGGGGTCCCGATCCCATCATCTACGACACAACGGCGTTCGCCCAGCCGCCCGATTCCTGGAACGTGATGTGGGACCCGAAATACAAAGGTAAGGTGTCGGTTTGGGACGACCTCTCGACGGTGTACATGGCCGCACAGGTTCTGGGCTACGACAAGCCCGACCCGTCACAGCTATACAACTTAAGCGATCAGCAACTCGACGCCGTAAAGAAGAAGTTGCTCGAACTCAAACCCAACGTTCGCAAAATGTGGTCCACCGGGGGAGAACTTACAAATCTATTTCAGAGCCACGAAATCGTAATCGCCATGGGCTGGCCGCTCAACACTGCCGATTTGAAGAAGTCCGGATTTCCTGTGGGCGAAACCATTCCCAAGGAAAACACTACCGGCTGGATCGATCACTTAATGATCACCGCAGGAAGCGAAAACAAAGAGCTAGCGCAGAAATTTCTGGAATACATGATCGAGGCGAAAACGCAAAAACTGGTCACGGATAAAACCCATTATGTCCCGGCAAACCCGCACGCGGCCCAGTTCATGACGCCCGATGAGGTAACGACGCTCCATCTCGATGATGTGGACAACTACCAGAAGCACATTTATTTCTGGCAAAACGTGCCGCGCCGCGCGAAATACACCGAGATTTGGAACGAGGTAAAAGCCGCGCAGTAAGAAGTAGCCGCGTACCGGAGAAAGTGAACTCTGCGGATCTCGGAATGAAATCGAATGTCCTCGCTTAACGCCATATCTGACGTCGGGTTATTAAACGACCACACGGCTGTCAAAATCCTGCTTTCAATCCGCAAAATCGCCAAGACTTTCGGCACAAACGTCGTTCTCCGTGACGTCTCCCTCGAAATTGCGCAAGGTGAGTTCCTCACCATCCTTGGCGAGAGCGGCTCCGGGAAAACGACTCTTTTGCGTATCATCGCGGGATTTGAAACCGCGACCTCCGGCGAACTCTGGATGTCCAGCGAACGACTGGACCAGCACCCGCCCTACCGGCGCAAAGTGAATACCGTCTTTCAAAGTTATGCGCTCTTCCCGCACCTTACCGTCGAAGAAAATGTTGCCTACGGATTGAGGGTTTCCGGGCGTCCAGACTCTGAGATCAAACTGCGCGTCGCGGAAGCCCTCGACAAGGTAAAGATGACAGCGCACGCAAGAAAGAAGCCGTCGAAAATCAGCGGCGGACAGCAGCAGCGCGTCGCCCTGGCGCGCGCCCTGGTCAATCGTCCACAACTACTGCTACTCGATGAACCGCTCTCCGCGCTCGATGCCAATCTGCGCCGTCAAATGCAGGTCGAATTGAAATCGCTGCAGCGGGAAGTAGGCATCGCTTTCGTGTTTGTCACCCACGACCAGGAAGAAGCCATGGTCATGTCCGATCGTATCGCGTTGCTGCGCTCGGGAGAACTGGAGCAGGTCGCATCTCCGAGGGAAATCTACAATCGACCCGCAACAGCGTACGCCGCCCAGTTCATTGGACATACCAATTTATTAAAAGCGGAGGTGCTCCAGGGAATCGCACAATGCGGCTCACTTTCATGGAGGACTCACCTTCCCGACGGCCCAGCTCTGTTTTCACTTCGTCCTGAACAAGTGCGTCTTAGCAGCGCGGTGCCGGGGGCGGTCCGCGCGGCAGGCAAAGTTCTCACGCAAGCCTTCCACGGCGCGACTGATCTGATTCGAGTTGAGTGCGCCGACGGCCTCGTGTTAACCCTGCGCACCGCAAGCGGCGGAATCAAAGAGCAGCATGTAGACCTCGAATTCTCCCCCGCCGACGCCATCCCCGTTCGCGAGTCTCCAGAAAGAAACTAATGTTCTCCCGCGCCTACCGCACGATCGTGACCGTCCCGCCGCTAGCTTGGGTGGCCGTGTTCCTACTCGTGCCCTACGGGCTGATGTTCTGCTACAGCTTCTGGTCCGTTTCACCCGCGCAGACGATCATCCACTCGTGGAATTTCGCGAACTATCGGGAACTCCTCGAAAAGCCGGTTTACTGGCAAACACTTCTGCGGTCCATGTGGATCGCTGCGCGCGTCATGATCTTCTCTCTTCTGCTCGGATACCCGCTCGCGTACTTCCTGTCTTTTTACGGCGGCAAACGGAAAGACCTGCTGTACCAAATGGTCATCGTTCCACTTTGGGTCAGTTATCTCGTTCGGGCCTACGCCTGGAAAACCATTCTCGGCTCCGATGGTGTGCTGAACACTTTGCTGCAATATGTACATTTGACGAAACATCCACTCGAATTCCTGCTCTACAGTCCCTTCGCGGTGGTTCTCACGCTCACGCATATCTACACGCCGTTCACGATCCTGCCGATCTATGCTGCGCTGGAACACATCCCGCGTAATCTCGTGGAAGCGTCGCACGACCTTGGAGCCGGTCCAGGGCAGACGTTCTGGAAAGTGATTTTCCCTCTTTCGATCCCTGGCGTTGTTGCTGGAGCCACGTTTGCCTTTGTTCTGAGCCTGGGCGACTTCCTTGCACCTTTGTTATTAGGAGGTCCCAACGGCATCATGATCTCCAACATCGTCGTAAGCCTGTTCGGTGCCGCCTATAACTGGCCGCTCGGAGCGGCGATCTCGTTGGGAATGCTTGTGATCGTCGTCAGTTTGCTATTCGTCTCCGAGCGCTTGGAAAAGAAATGGAGTTTTTCGTGAGCGAACATGCAGGTAGTCCCGTTCGTTCTCAATGGCTCTCGTTTCACGCCCTCGCTGTCTTCGCCTTCCTCTATCTTCCGATTGCCGTCCTAATCCTCTATTCTTTCAACGGCAAAGGCGTCGGTGGATTCCCGCCGCGCGACCTCACCTTCGACTGGTACCGCACGCTCTTCCACGACGGAGCGATCTGGGACTCAGTGCTCGACAGCTTCGAAGTTGCTGTCGCTGCCATGGCGATCGCGCTCGCATTCGGAATTCCAGCCGCACTAGCGCTCGACCGCGCGAACTTCCCCGGTAAAGCTCTCTTTCGCCGACTAGTACTCTTGCCACTGATCTTGCCGGGAATCATCACCGGACTCTCGCTCCTGATGCTTTTCAACCTTTCTGGTACGAAGCTCAGCCTGATGACAATCGTCCTCGGCCACGGCACTGCATTAATCTCAGTCGCGACAACAGAAGTGTTCGCGGGCCTGCAAAAACTCGATCGCTCCCAGGAAGAAGCCTCGCTCGATCTCGGCGCGAACTACTGGCAAACATTCTGGCGAGTCACGATCCCGAACCTGAAACTGTCGATCATTGGCGCGGCCCTGCTGATCTTCACTCTGTCCATGGACGAGATCGCCGTCAGTTTCTTCCTGATCGGCCGCGATAACACACTCCCACTCGAAATCTGGGGACGCCTCCGCCGAGGCATCACCCCCGAAATCAACGCGATCTCCACTATCATCTTCTTGTTCTCGCTGGTGACGATCATCGTCTGGTATCGCCTCCGCGTCAGGGCGGAAGGCAGCGCAGAAGTAGGCGCAGGACTGATCGAAAGCAGCGCTGCAGATCAGTAAGCGAAGTTTGCTTCGTGAAGCTTCATGTTCGTCGCGTCAAGGGTTTATCGCGCGAAACTCGCGTGCTTTGTGCCTCGCATAATAGAATCAATACGTACATGTCATCTTCCATCCGCAACATCGCCATCATCGCCCACGTCGACCACGGCAAGACCACGCTCGTCGACGCCATGCTCAATCAGAGCGGCACATTTCGCTCCAACGAACACCACGTCGACCGCGTGATGGACTCGAACGAACTGGAGCGCGAGCGCGGCATCACCATCCTGGCCAAGAACACCGCCATCTTCTATCACGACATCAAAATCAATATCGTTGACACGCCCGGCCACAGCGACTTTGGCGGCGAAGTCGAGCGAGCTCTCAAGATGGTCGACGGCGTCATGCTCCTCGTCGACGCCAGCGAAGGCCCTTTGCCTCAAACGCGTTATGTACTCGGCAAGGCGCTCGAAGCCCACCTACCGCCGATCGTCGTTATCAATAAGATTGATCGCTCCGACGCCCGTCCTCAGGAAGTCCTCAATGAAATCTACGACCTCTTCATCGATCTCGACGCCAAAGAAGAGCAACTCGATTTCCCGGTGCTCTACACCAATGCCAAGATTGGAACGGCATCGACCGACATAAAAGGAGGAGGCGAAGATCTCCGTCCACTGTTCGACGCTATTCTGAAAACGATTCCGGCTCCCAAGGGAGATCTCTCGGGCCCGCTGCAAATCCTGGTTGCCAACCTTGACTATAGTGATTATCTCGGGCGCCTCGCCATCGCCCGCGTCTTCAACGGCAAGATGTTCACTGGAGAAGAAGTCGCAATCGCCAAACTCGACGGCTCTCTTCAGAAGACTAAAATCACGAAGCTTTTCTCTTTCTCTGGACTCAAGCGCACCGACATCACGGAAACGGAACTTGGCGACATCGTTGCCGTTGCCGGAGTCGAAGGCATCACCATCGGCGAAACCATCACAGACGTTAACAATCCTGCGCCGCTGCCGCACATTGCGATTGATGAGCCAACGATTGCAATGCTGTTCACGGTCAACACGTCTCCATTCGCCGGAAAAGACGGCCAGTACGTCACCAGCCGCAATCTGCGCGAGCGCCTCGAACAGGAACTGCTCACCAACGTGTCGCTTCGCGTGGAAGACACGGGCACGACCGACTCGTTCAAAGTCCTAGGCCGCGGCGAACTTCAGCTGTCCATCCTGATCG
>JASLEQ010000320.1 GCA_030151135.1 Candidatus Sulfotelmatobacter sp.
GTGAATAGAACCCGTGGCCGAGTCCTGGCCATACATTACGAGCATGAAAAATGTGAAGAGCAGAATCAGCAAGAGTGTCCGAAGCCGGACACGGAGATGCGTTTCGAACATATGTCGCCTCAAGCTGCGAGATCGCTCGGATAGGCGGTCCGAAACGCGTTAACCGGACGCGAAACGGATCATCCGCGGAGAAGTTCCAAGTGTGTTTCTGGACTTATCTCGAACCTCTCCGCGGTTCAGGAGAAACCCAGCCCTGTATAGCATTGCGGGCCTGACGAATTCTGTGATTCTGATCAACTTCGTTCTAATCTTTCCCGGACTGGGAATATCGGTCGAACACTGCATGCAAATTCCTGATGAGCGTGAAGAGGTAAACAGTGCCGGTGCTTACAAAATTCAGCACCTGCGTTTTTCCAGCTGAAACTAGCTGTCCTTCGTCATCCATCAGCTCAGAACGCGCAATCAGAGGCCCAACGTGGAGCATCCGCTGCCAAATCTGCTATTTTGGGAGTTCTCACTTTTCGGGGAAGACAGTGTGATCCGATCCTATAAAGGCGTCCGGCCAACAATCCCGCCGACGTGTTATGTCGATGAATCTGCGCAGATCATCGGCGATGTCGTACTCGGCGAGCACGCCTCCATCTGGATGAATTCTGTCATCCGGGGCGATGTCCACGAGATTCGGATCGGCGCGAATTCCAACGTACAGGACAATAGCGTCCTGCACGGAATGAAACAGCAGTGGGGCGTCTATCTCGGCGACTACGTTACGGTCGGCCACTCTGTAACGCTTCACGGGTGTGTGATCGAAGATCGCTGCCTGATTGGCATGGGATCGATCATCCTGAATGGCGCACGAATTGGCGCTGGATCGATTATCGCCGCCGGTACTCTAATTCCTGAGGGTACGGTCGTCGAGCCAAGCTCGCTTTGGATGGGATCCCCAGGCAAGTTCCGTCGGAAGTTAGCTCCGGCGGAAGAAGAAACGATCATGCGCTACGCCCGAAATTATCTGGGTTATAAAGAAGAGTATTTAAGAGAACGCTCGCAGCCGTCAGCTATTAGCTCTGAGAAATCACGCTGACGCTGGAATCTTCGTAAAGGCAATTTAGTCTCGTTTGAGCAACAGCTGACGACTGAAAGCTGAAAGCTGTTTTAATGATCAAGGCAGTCCGAGGAACGCGCGACCTTCTGCCGCCCGATACGGCATTGTGGAACCATGTCGAATCGGTAGTTCGAGAGGTGTTTCGCGCGTACAACTTCCAGGAAATTCGCACGCCGCTCTTCGAGGAGACTGCGTTGTTCGCCCGCGGAGTGGGCGAGGAAACCGATATTGTTGCCAAAGAGATGTACACCTGGGAAGACCGCTCGCGCGCCGCGAGTGAAAAAGGCCAATCTCTCACGCTCCGCCCAGAAAACACTGCTGGCGTCGTCCGCGCCTACATTGAGCACAAGCTCTGGGATCGTGGCCTGAACAAGCTTTACTACATCGGCCCGCAGTTTCGCCGCGAACGTCCGCAGAAAGGCCGCTATCGCCAGTTCTTTCAGATTGGCGCCGAGGTGATTGGTCCATCCCCTTCTGGCAGCGAGTCTCCTGCGCGCGACGCGGAATTGCTCGAGATGCTGGCCACGCTGCTCGAACGTCTCGGGATTACAGATTGGATCCTGCAACTGAATTCCGTGGGCTGCCCAAGCGACCGCGCGAAATTCAATGAGGCTCTGCGCCAGGCTCTTGAGCCCGTCAAAGATAAAATGTGCGCCGATTGCCAGCGCCGGGCCCTCACCAACCCTCTGCGCGTATTCGACTGCAAGGTTCCCGAAGACCAGCCAATCATCGAAAAGCTTCCGCGCATCAGCCAATTCCTTGATGAAGACTGCCGCTCGCACTTCGAAGCGGTCCAGGCAATCCTCGTCCAGGTCGGAGTTCCTTTCACGCTCAACGATCGTCTCGTGCGCGGTCTCGATTACTACACCCGCACCGCCTTCGAATTCACCCACGGAGCGCTTGGCGCGCAGAATGCGATTCTCGGCGGCGGTCGTTACGACGGCCTTTCGGAAGCATTAGGCGGGCCTCCGGCACCCGGGATCGGTTTCGCAATCGGCGAAGATCGGCTCGTCATGACCGTCCAGGAGAAGCTTTCGCCAGACGCGGTCCTGCGCAAGCCGGATGTCTACGTCGCTCCGATGGCCGGAATGAATGCAGAAGCGGCTCGCTTGGCGCGGGAACTGCGCCGTTCCAATATCGTTGTCGAAATGGGCGACGACAGTTTCCGGCTAAAGAAATCATTCGAAGCTGCAACGAAAATAGGCGCGAAGTACATCCTGATTCTCGGCGAGAACGAGGTGAAGGCCGATGCGTTTGCGCTGAAGAATCTCGCGAGCGGCGAGCAGGTTTCGGTTCCCCGCGCTGAGTTGACCGCCAAACTCCGCGCTAGCTGATCTGGAAGAAGTTACGGAGAGAAGTTCTTGGGTAGAATTCGCTCACAGATCGACCATGCAACCGCCGAACTGATTCAAGCACAGCGTGTATTCTTCGTCGCCACCGCTCCCCTCGACCCCGATGGGCACCTGAATCTCTCGCCGAAAGGTCTCGATTCGCTCCGAATACTCAGTCCCGAGGTAGTTGCGTATATCGATCTCATCGGCAGCGGTGTTGAGACGATCGCTCACCTGAAAGAAAATCGCAGAATCATCCTGATGTTTTGCACGTTCGACGGCGCTCCGAAAATTGTGCGTCTGCACGGAAAAGGCCGAGTCGTCGAGCCGGGGGCGGACGAATTTCCTGACCTGGTGGCAAAGTTTCCAGCATACGATAGTACCCGCGCAATCATCGTCGTCGAGGTGTCTCGCGTGTCAAATTCCTGCGGATACGGCGTCCCTCTCCTGCAATATGAACGAGACCGGAATCACCTGTTCGACTGGGCCGCCAGGAAAGGGCCGCAAGGCCTCGCTGCTTACAAACGCGAAAAAAACCGGCACAGCATCGACGGCCTTCCGGGTTTGGCTGAATGAGATTCGTCAGATTCGAGTAGATTGAAAGTGATTTAAGGGGAACGACATGAAATCCTGTCTTGCAGTACTCATCCTGCTTTCTTGCAGCCTGATTGGATTCGCTGACACCGAAAAGCCTGAGTCCGAACACGTTCCCACCGCGTTCGAGCAAACGCTCATGAACGCGGAAAAGAGCTTTCTGCAAGCCGCAAAAAAGGGCGACGCGGCGTTCTTTAAAAGCACCCTGGCCGACGATTTCTCGTTCGTGGCATTCGATGGCGAATTATATGGACGCCAGGACATGCTCGATCAATTTGCGCAAGGTGGTTTCGACGTTCTGCCATATGAGATGCGCGTTGTGCAGGTAGGCGATGACGCGGCAATCGTCACTTACAACGTGGTACTGCGCGTTCCTGCGTCCGAAGATCAAGGTCCTCCGCCACGGTACCAGCATTTCAGCACAGTTTGGGTGAAAAAAGGCGATGCCTGGAAAATGAAGTTTCTGCAAATGACGACCGCGCACTGGGGCGATTGGTAGATCGCACATGCACAGAGAGCAATCGGCGGTACCACCTGAATAAAATGAAAAACCTTTCACTCATCCTGCTTGTTGCGATTGGCCTCATAAACGCGTTTTCTTTTGCGAGCGGTCAGAGTCCCGCATCTCCACCGCCATCGAGGTCCAACAACGGGGCCGTTCCAAGCGCTGCCCCCAATTATTCGGGGATGTACAGCTTTTTGAAAGATGGTGAATTTCTCCAGATCACCGTGGAGGATGGCGGAACGGTCACTGGATACATATCGCGCTATGGTGACGGCGATAGCGACAAAGGCG
>JASLEQ010000356.1 GCA_030151135.1 Candidatus Sulfotelmatobacter sp.
AAATTCCAGAACCCCGACCACACCACGGCGACGTGCGGTTCCAGAGAATGCGTATAAATCACCGTGGCGACAGCATTCGCCGTGTCGTGAAAACCATTCACGAATTCGAAACCCAGGGCCACCATCAGAGCGACTCCCAGCAGCACAAAGGGAAGCACAGAATCGCTGTGCATGGTGCGCAAGTCGCCCAGCAGGTGCGAACCAGCGTAAATAAAGCCGATGATCAGTACGATTCCGAAGATGACCATACCGATCTTGCCGGGTGATCGCGAGATTTTTGAATCGAGTGTTGTTGCTGCAGTAGCCATAAGAGTCCCCTGTGGCCCGAAGGAACGATCTTGAGCCGAACGGATTGGGGAACTATAGAGAAGGAATGTTAAGCGGACGTTAAAAGAAGCCTGTAAAGCGAACGAGCTGACGGAAGCACGTTATTTCTTCAGAGCGACTGCAAGTCCATCGCGAATGGGCAGAATTGTTGTATAGAACTCTTTCGAATCGTACAGCTTGCGATTGAACTCGAGAATGGCCTGGGTGCGCGCGTCCGGCTTCTTGTCGGCGACTTTCCCGCTCCACAAGACATTGTCAGTGACAAACAGGCCGCCTTTCCGCAACCGGGGTGAGACCAGGTGCAACACGCGAGGATAATCGTCTTTATCGATATCGTTGAAGATAATGTCGAATTGTTCTTTTTGTTCGGAGAGCACTTCGAGCGCATCGCCAATGTGGAGCGTGATCTGCCTGGAGACACCTGCGCGAGAAAAGTATCCACGCGCACGCTCGGCATTTTTGTTGTCGCTGTCGGTATAGATGACTCGGCCATTTTCGCCGACGGCCTGGGCCCACCAGATCGTGGAATAGCCGATCGCCGAGCCAAGTTCAAAGACGGAGCGCGCATTGATCATCAAGGCGAGTTGCTGCAAAACACTTGCCACCGCCGGGCCAACGATCGGGACGTTGTGCTCGGAGGCATAGTCTTCCATCTCGACCAGAACGGAGTCCCGCTTTGGCAGCATGGAGTAGAGGTAGTCGTCGACCGGGCCTGCGGTGGTGAAGTTGTAATGGCGCCAGCTGGCAGGGGCAGACTTCTTCTTCGTGCTCATGGTTCCTTTCTGCAACAACGTTCGTCAGCCGCCGATTGTCTGGCCGGGTCTCATCTCGGCCACTTCGACTCCGGGAATGAGTTTCTGCAGTTGATTTGGGCGTCCCGTGAGTACCGGGAATGTGCCGAAGTGCATGGGGATCACTGCTTTGGGCTTCAGCAGATTGCAGGCATACGCCGCTTCCCGAGGGCCCATCGTGTAGTGATCGCCGATTGGCAGCATGACGATTTCAGGAGCGTAAAGATCGCGAATGATCGCCATGTCACCAAAGACGTTGGTATCGCCGGCGTGATAGATTTTCTGGCCGGTTGAGAATTCCACGACGTAGCCGCAAGCTTCACCACCATAAATCGTTTCATCGCCGTCTTGAATGCCGCAGGAGTGATCGGCGTGGACCATCGTGACCTTGATGTCGTCGATGGTTTGGGTGCCGCCCTTATTCATTTCGGCAATCTGCTTTGCGCCCTTTCTGCCGAGCCAGCGAGCGAGTTCAGGAATGCCAACAACTACCGGGTTGTGCTGCTTGCAAACTTCCACAGCATCGCCGATGTGGTCGCCGTGTCCGTGGGTGCAGAGCAGGATGTCGACGCGCTTTACTTTCTTCTCGGACTCCGGGCACATGGGATTTCCCATGATCCATGGATCGATGATGACCGTCTTCCCTGCCGGAGTTTCGATGCGAAACGTCGCGTGCCCCAGCCAAGTGAGTTTGATGCCTTTCAAATCCATAACACTACTAGCTCCTGCCTATCTTGGGCGGCTGAATGCCCACAGCTTTTTTAGTTTAATATGAAACGCCATGCCAGAACTCAAGGTGTTGATTTCGCGGGCGGACATTGCGAAACGCGTCCAGGAATTAGGTGCGCAGATCACAAAAGATTTCGAAGGACAATCGGTGAATCTGGTTGGAGTCTTGAAAGGAGCGGCAATTTTCCTTTCAGACCTGGCGCGGGAAGTGCGTCTCGATGCAACGTTCGACTTCATCGGGGTCTCAAGCTACGGCAATCGCCCGACTCCGACCCAAGAGCTGAAAACCGGATGGGATTCGACCGGCGAAGTGAAGCTAACGAAGGACGTCGATCAGAGCCTGAAAGACAAGAACATCATTCTTGTGGAAGATATCCTGGACACGGGCTTGACCATGACCTATTTGAAGCGCCTGCTGCAAGCCAGGCAGCCTCGGTCATTAAAGGTCGCAGCCCTTCTGGATAAGCCTTCTCGCAGGAAGCTGCCGCTGGAAGGCGACTACGTCGGGTTCAAGATTCCCGACGAATTTGTAGTCGGCTACGGCCTGGACTATGCGGAGAGATATCGCAACCTCGCTGATATTTGCGTTGTCCCCAGAGAATAAAGTGCGTTCGACGCCTTAGAAGTCTGCCTGACTCTGCATCCGTAAAAGCCTTATACAGCCTTCAGTCGATTCTGCGGCTGCTATCATACGTGCGATGGATTCAGTGATTTCGAAACCGGGTCGCCTTCCAGTCGAGTCGCTTTTGCTCGACGTGGCCGATGTGTTGGCGACATCGCTGGACCTGGATACCACGCTCCGGCGGGTGGCCGAGGTTGTCCGCAAAGTCATTGATTACGAGATATTTGCGATCCTTTTGTTGAACGAAAAGACGCAGGAACTGCGGTTCCGGTTTCAGATCGGCTATCCGCCGGAATTCGCCGAACGCGCTCGCGTGAAAGTGGGCGAGGGGGTTACCGGAATTGCGGCCCAGTCCCGGCAGGCCGTCTTGATCAATGATGTGAGGACCGACTCTCGTTATATCGAAGCCATCCCGAACGTGTGCTCGGAACTTTCGATTCCGCTGATCACGAAAAACCGCGTAATCGGAGTCATCGATATCGAAGGCCGGGAACCGGGGGCCTTCACGGAAGAGCATGTTCGGATCCTGACGCTGGTCGCATCGCGTATGGCGGCAGGCATCGAGAATGCGCAATTGTATACGCGCACGACCAAGCAAGCTCGCATCCTGTTGCTGTTAAACGAAATTGCGCGGGAACTGACCTCGATCCTGAATTTTGACGAATTGCTGGGGCGCATCGCCGAACTGGTGCGGCGACTGATCGATTATCAGATGTTCAGTATTTTGCTGCTCGACGAGGCAGGAGAAAAACTGCAGCACCGGTTTTCGCTGCGATTCAATGAGAACATTCACCTGAAACATGAGATCCCTCTGGGGCGGGGTCTGGTCGGATATGCTGCTACGCAGAAAGAAGCTGTACTTGTTCCCGACGTTAGTAAGGAACCACGATATATCCAGACAAATCCAGAGACGAAGTCCGAACTCGCCGTTCCCCTGGTCTACAAGAACAAGATGGTGGGCGTGCTGGACCTGGAACATACTCGCCGCGGATTCTTCACGGAAGAACATAAGCGGACCATGGTGACGCTGGCCGCGCAGATTGCCATCGCGCTGGAAAACGCACGGCTGTATGAGGAGATCGAGAAACAGGAGCGTCGGCTGGAGCGCGATCTTTCGCTCGCTCGCGAACTTCAGGGACGATTGCTGCCGCAAACCAGCCCGAAGTTAAACCATCTCGATATCGCCGCCAAATTCGTCCCGGCGCGGACGATCGGCGGGGATCTCTACGATTTCATTCCTTATTCCATGTCCCGGCTCGGGATCGCGATTGGCGACGTGAGTGGCAAAGGCGCGCCAGCCGCAATTTATGCCGCCCTCGTCAGCGGCATTCTGCGGTCGCATGCTCCCATTGAGCCGTCGCCCTCGGAGATGCTCTCGGCGGTCAATCTTTCACTCGCCGAGCGCCGGGTAGAAGCGCAGTTTGTTTCAATCATTTATGCAGTGTGGGACGATGAGCACCGCACATTAACTGTCTCGAACTCGGGTCTTCCCCGCCCTATCTTTGTCCACGCTGGAAAGAGCGAGATGATCGAGGCGACCGGTTTGCCGCTGGGTCTTTTCGATGAGGCAGAGTATGACGAACTTCATTTCAAGATGAAGCCCGGAGATCTGTTTGTACTCTTCAGCGATGGCATTCTCGATGCGCGAAACCGCCGGGGGGACTTGTTTGGGCGCCGGCGGGTTGAGCAAATCGTTGAGGAGAACAACGGCGGCTCCGCCGAACAACTGGTCGATAAAGTCTTCAAAGCAGTCGCCGACCACTCGGCAGGCGTGGAAACTTTTGATGATCAGACGGTGGTCGCAATCCGCGTCCGCGGCGGCGCACATAGTTCCTCGAAGAAAAAATGACTCTACGTAAAGAGATGATGGCAGGACGCCCTCCCGGATTCGTGTATCAGCGCGCCAAGGCCCGGACTTCGCAGGAGGCCGTGAGTCTGCATTGCGAAGCCGTACCGCTCATCACGCTCGCCGAGAAGTTTGGTACGCCGCTTTACGTATATTCCAGTCAGACCATCCGGGACCGCTACGAAGAATTTGATCGCGCGTTTTCGGATCTGCCTCATACCGTTTGTTACTCCGTTAAAGCGAATTCGAACCTGAGCATTCTTCGGCTGCTCGGCAAAAAAGGTGCGGGATTCGACATTGTGTCTGGCGGCGAACTGCAACGCGTATTGGCAGCCGACGCCAAAGCCGCGAAGAAGGTAGTCTTTTCAGGAGTTGGCAAGACTCCCGCCGAGATCGCCGCTGCGATCAAGGCAGAAATTCTTCTGTTCAACGTGGAAAGTGAGTCGGAGCTCGCGGCGCTGGCTGATTCCGCGAATCGCCTCCGCAAGCCGGCAGCGTTGGCGTTCCGCGTAAATCCCGATGTTGCCGCCGAGACGCATCCTTATATCTCCACGGGCTTGCACAAACATAAATTCGGAGTACCGATCGCCGTCGCGCGAACACTGTACAAGCAAGCAGCCAACCAGCGATATCTGAAGGTTTCGGGCGTCAGCGTTCATATCGGATCGCAAATCACAGACGCGGTGCCATTCGGGGAAGCGATGTCACGCGTCGCAGAACTCGTTCGACAGCTCCGCGCAGACGGGCATGAGATCCGGTACGTGGACGCGGGCGGCGGGTTGGGCATTTCCTATCAAAACGTTAAGACAGATTTCGCGAGCCAGGTGAAGGAATATGCGCGAATCCTGACCGCCCCGCTGCGCGGTCTTGGGATTCGCCTGCTGCTGGAGCCTGGCCGCTCGATTGTTGGTCCGGCAGGCATCCTGCTTACGAAGGTTGTTTATCGAAAATCGAACAACGGCAAACGATTTCTGATCGTCGATGCCGCGATGAACGACTTGATTCGCCCGGCGCTGTACGGCGCCCATCATGAAATTTTCCCCGTGGCCTCGGAATCAGCCACGGTAGAGACCACTGACGTAGTGGGGCCGGTGTGCGAGACCGGCGACTTCTTCGCTCGAGACCGAGAACTGCCCCCTGTGGAACAGGGCGATCTGCTGGCCATTATGGATGCGGGGGCTTACGGGATGGCGCTGTCATCGAACTACAACACGCGAACGCGCCCGGCAGAAGTGTTGGTATCGGGAAAGAGCGTAAAAGTCATTCGACGGCGAGAGTCGATTGCAGAACTACTGCGGGCAGAACGGTAAACTTCGCCTGATTCGCGCAGCAAACCTTTTATGCTTCGCGCGCTCCCCACTTCAACTTGCTGCGTAAGACCTGAAAGAAATCGGAGCCGGTACGGAACAGATTTACCTTGTGTTGAGAACGTCTGCAGCGCACGCGGTCTCCGTTCAGGAGGTCGATTCCAGGCTGCCCGTCAAGACTCAGGTAAGCGGCCTCGTCCTTGCTGCACAACACGATTTCGATCTCGGCCGAATCCGGCACCACCAGCGGACGGTGCGTTAGAGCGTGGGGAGCGACCGGCGTAATCAAGATTGCGCTGACGGTCGGCATGAGAACGGGACCGCCCGCCGAGAGCGAATATGCAGTCGAACCCGTGGGAGTCGCGACAATGATTCCGTCTGAGCTATAGCTCGAAACAAAAACCTTGTCGAGGTAAAGCTCGTAGGTATTGAGACGAGCAAGAGTTGTTTTATTGACAACGGCGTCGTTGAAGACGAGATAGGTTCCAATCACCTCATTGTTTCGAACGTGCTCGCACTTCATCAAAGCCCGGCTCTCAATCTTCGCCTCACCGGCGGCGATCGCATCGAGCATCGCGTACATGGATTGAGGTGGAACTTCAGTGAGGAATCCGAGGGAGCCGAGATTGACTCCGAGCAGGGGAACGTCGATTGCCGCGGTGGCACGCGCGGCCGAAAGCAACGTTCCATCCCCGCCCAAGACAACCAGGAGGTCAAGCTCCCTCGATCCCATCTCAGTACGAGGCACAATCTCCTCACCGGGGCAATACCTCGCGGTTTCGGGATCAGTTACCACTGCGTAGCCATGCTCGCCAAGCCAGCGGAGCAGGCCGGGCACTAACTCCCCGACCTCCGGGCGGTCCGGTCTGGAGATGACTCCTGCCGTTCTTTGTTGGGGGGACTGCGGGTTGGACGTTCCCATGGCGAAACAGTGATTGTATCGGAATTCGGGGATTGGAACGAAACTAGGGCCCTGATCTTCAGCTCGAAGTCATACGCCGCGCAGGACATCCAGTAACACAAAGAGGGCAAACCTGGCCGGTTCTCCCTGGGGCCTCATCGAGGTACGGCTCAGCATTAAAAGCGCGCATACAAAAGGAACTCCCGGTTTCCTTCGGCGCCGAGGATAGGTGAATCAATTACTTCCATCTGTGCGGCGCCGAGAGCAGCAACTGAGCCGCGCACCTTGTCGACGGACGCTTGCTGCGCGTTTTCATCTCGAACGATTCCGCCCTTACCTACGAACTCCCTGCCCGCCTCAAACTGCGGCTTGATCAGCACGACGGCAACGCGGCCTTTTGGATTGTCCGGGAATGCTGCTTTGACGACGGACGGCAGTACGAGCGTGACTGAAATAAAAGAAACGTCTATGGCAATGAAGTCCACGTATTCGCCCACGGCATCGTGGGTCAGATATCTGGCGTTGGTCTTCTCCAGAAGGCGAACACGCGAATCCTGGCGGACTTTGAAGTCCATCTGGCCATAACCGGTGTCAATGGCGATCACGCGTGAGGCAGCATGTTGAAGCATGCAATCGGTGAAGCCTCCGGTAGACGCGCCCACATCCATGCAGATTGTTCCGGTCAGATCGATCTGCCAGTGCTCGATCGCATGTTCAAGCTTCAATCCGCCCCGACTGACGTACTTCAAATCCTGATCGAGAAGACGAATCGATGAGTCAGCGTCGACTGGCGCTCCGGATTTGTCGATCTTCTGATCGTTCACGAGAACTTTTCCGGCGAGAATCAGAGCTTGCGCACGCTCGCGCGATGGAAAGAGTCCACGGTCCACCAGCAATCTGTCGAGTCTGATTTTCAAAGCAGTATGTGAGAACCTACCACGAAAGTGCCAGCACTCTCTCCGGTGCAAAGTGCTGAACCATCTCTCGCTGAGAGAGTTAGAGGCACGGTATGGTCATTTTCCACATGATTTTGCACGGATGTGTTGAAAACTATGGTTCGCAAAGTGCGTTCAACAAAAGGAAAGCCGCCCATGATGAGGCGGCTCAAGATTAAGGCGCGACATGAGGCCGCGCCTGCAAACCGGATGATGCTTCGACAGTTTCCGCTGAGCTAGCCGGCAACTTCTTCGAGAAGTTTCTCGTCGATATCGAAGTTGGCGTGGACGTTCTGCACGTCGTCATGCTCTTCGAGTGCTTCCATCAGGCGGATCATCGTGCCCGCCTGCTGGCCCTCAAGCTTGATGTAGTTCTGTGGGATGAAGGAAACGCTGGAAGACGCCGGAGTGATACCGGCGGCTTTCACGGCCTCGAGCACGGCCTCATAAGCCGAAGGTTCCGTGATGATTTCCCAGTTCTCGCCATCATCGCTCAAGTCTTCGCCACCGGCTTCGAGGATGATGTTCATCAGATCGTCTTCTTTGGCAGCGGTCTTGGGAACGACGATGTCGCCCTTCTTATGGAACAGGTAAGCGACAGCGCCTGCCGCGGCCATGTTTCCGCCGTTCTTGCCGAAGACGTGACGGATTTCGCTAACCGTGCGGTTGCGGTTATCGGTGTTGATATCGAGCATTACCGCGACGCCGCCGGGACCATAGCCTTCGAGGGTGAACTCTTCGTACACCGCTCCGGGAAGTTCGCCGGTACCGCGCTGGATGGCGCGTTTGATATTGTCGGCTGGCATGTTCTCGCTCTTGGCGGCCAAAATCGCCGTGCGCAGGCGAGGATTGGAATCAGGATCGCCACCGCCGTTCTTGGCGGCAATGCTGATTTCCTTGATAAGTCGGGTGAAAATCTTGCCGCGCTTTGCATCGAGCGCGCCCTTTTTATGCTTAATTGTGGCCCATTTGGAATGGCCGGACATGGTTCGACCTCGTTTTTAAAGAACTTGGATGGCGCAGGATTCGCCTTTAGAGGAGATCACAGGATAGCCTCGGTACAAACGCAGGCGAATACAGATTATAGCATGAGCCCTCGTTCGTAAATCCATATGGGTTTGTTGACTAGATGCCCGAACTTCATGGATCCAGGAAGGATGTTGACTGTCTGAGTCGGTGACCCTACCATTCGGTCTCGCGGAATTTCTATGGTCGGGCGGTTGATCGGACACTATCGGGTCCTGGAGAAGATCGGTGCCGGCGGGATGGGGGAAGTCTATCGGGCACACGATGAGCGCCTGGGGCGCGACGTTGCCCTGAAATTGATCCGGCCTGCCTCGAGCGACAATCCGGACCACCTGCACCGTTTCGAGCAGGAAGCCCGGGCCGCGGCCGCCCTGAATCATCCCAACATCCTCGCCATCTTCGATGTTGGTTTCGATGGAGACGCCCCCTACATCGTTTCGGAGTTGCTCGAAGGAAAGACCCTGCGACAGATCCTCTTTGAGGGCCCTGTGCCGATCCGGCGGGCTACTGCTTACGCCTTCCAGATCGCGCAAGCATTGATTGCCGCGCATGAGCGCCGCATCGTGCATCGGGACCTCAAGCCTGAAAACCTGTTCGTTACGAATGATGACCGGGTAAAGGTTCTGGATTTTGGGGTAGCTAAGCTGCAGGCCGCTCCGGGGGAAAATCGTTCGATTGATAGTCTCACCACGATCACGAAACACGGCGCCGTGATTGGGACGGTTGCCTATATGTCGCCGGAACAGCTGCGCGGCAAGAATGTAGATCATCGGGCCGACATTTTCAGCTTTGGCGCGATTCTATATGAGATGCTGACCGGCACGCGCGCATTCCGGGGCGAAACCGAAGTCGACACCATGACGGCCGTGCTGCGCGAAGAGCCCCCGGTCTCGAAGCTCGACGAGGCTGCTGTTCCCGCCGCCTATCAGGACATCCTGAAGCATTGTGTCGAGAAGGATCCGGAGAACCGCTTTCAATCGGCCAAAGACCTCGCATTCGCCCTGCAAGCGATTTCGGGATCCGCTCCAATCAAGATTCTTGATTCGCCTCAGCCAAAACCGAAAGGTAAATCATGGCTGCCTTGGGCCATCGTGGCGGGACTGGCAGCCGCCGTCGCGGCTCTTGCCTTGACGCAACTGATGCGAAAGCCCGTGGAAGCACCTGTCTATCGCCGTTTGACCTTCGAGGCTGGCACGGTTTACTCGGCACGGTTCGCGGCCGACGGCCAGAGCGTGATTTATAGCGCAGCCTGGAACAATAAGCCGGTCCAACTGTTTTCCACCGTCGGCAATTCCCCGCTGTCGCAGCCTTTGCAGTTTACAGATGCCACGTTGCTCGGAATCTCGCAAAAGAACGATCTGGCGCTTGTCGTCCGTGGCGTGCACTCCGGGCAACAGGAAGTCGTAAATGGAATGCTGGCAAGTGCCCCGCTGGCGGGTGGATCTCCGCGTGAATTACTTCCTGAC
>JASLEQ010000386.1 GCA_030151135.1 Candidatus Sulfotelmatobacter sp.
TCTCGCACTCACAGACACGACCCTTGGTCCGATGCGATACCACGAATCGGCCCGGGACCTGCTTGGGCTTGAATGAAGGTTGGCCAAACGGCAAATTATGGATGAAATTGTTAAAGATTTTCTAATCGAAAGCAGAGAGAACCTCGATCGGCTGGATCAGGAACTCGTGAAACTGGAGTCTTCCCCCTCGTCAAAGGAATTGCTGGCGAGCGTCTTCCGGACGATCCATACGATTAAGGGCAGCTGCGGGTTTCTCGGTTTCGTGCGTCTGGAAAAGCTGGCCCATGCCGGGGAAAACCTTCTTTCCAAGTTGAGGGACGGCGAACTCACGCTCACCTCTGAGGTGACGAGCGGGCTGCTCGCGATGGTTGACGCGGTGCGCCAGATGCTTGCCGCGATTGAAACAACCTCGCGAGATGGTGAGGAAGATTACAAGGAACTCATTGAGCATCTCGCGGTTCTTCAGGTCTCACCATCAGCGTCCCCCAAAGCTATAGGAGCCGGCGCCGCCGTGCAGGGCGCGACTTCCAAGCCACCAGATGCGCCTGACGCTATCCAGAAGGCATTGGCCGATCCCGCCAGGATCGGAGGCGTGCTGCTGGAACGCGGACATGTGAGCCCTGAGGATCTGGCATCCGCCCTTGAGCAGCAAGAACTCGGGCGTAAGAAGCTTGGCGAGATTCTGATTGAAAAAGGAGTCGCTCGTCCGGAAGACGTACTCGCAGCCCAAAAAACCGTGGAGGCTCGTAATCCGGATGCCGCCATCGAAACGATCCGGGTTGGCGTGAACCTGCTCGATCGCTTGATGAACCTTGTCGGAGAGCTGGTCTTGGCCCGCAATCAACTGTTGCAGTTTTCCAGCACGCGCCAGGATGCGGGTTTTCAGGCGGTTTCCCAGCGCATGAATCTGATTGCCACCGAACTGCAGGAAGAGGTCATGAAAACCCGCATGCAGCCCATCGGCAATGTCTGGGACAAATTCCCCCGCACGGTCCGCGATCTGGCGTTGAGCTGCGGCCGCGAAGTCCGGCTTGAGATGGAGGGCCAGGACACGGAGTTGGACCGGACCATCATCGAAGCAATCAAAGATCCGCTCACTCATCTGGTGCGCAACTCCATCGATCATGGGATCGAGCCGCCCACGGTCCGGGAACAAGCAGGAAAGAATGCTGCGGGCATTCTGAGACTGCGGGCTTTCCATGAAGGGGGCCAGGTCAATATCGAAGTCAGCGATGATGGAGCCGGGTTGAATGCGGAGCGCATCCGGCAGAAGGCGATCGAGCGCGGAGTCATCTCGGCCCAGCAAGCCTCTCGCATGTCGGACCGCGACGTTTTCAACCTGATCTTCCTGCCCGGATTTTCCACCGCCCAGAAAGTCACGAATGTCTCTGGACGCGGCGTGGGCATGGACGTGGTGAAAACGAACGTGGAGAAGATTGGCGGAACGGTGGATGTTCAGTCCAGCGCGGGAAAAGGCACGACCGTCAAAATCAAGATTCCACTCACCCTCGCAATCATCCCGGCGCTCATGATCACTTCGGGCGGAGAGCGGTTCGCCATACCCCAAGTCAGTCTTCTGGAGTTGGTGCGGATGGACGCGAGCGAGGCCGGCAAAGGAATCGAAATGGTTCACGGTGCTCCTGTTTATCGGCTCCGTGGGCGCCTGTTGCCGCTCGTATACCTGAACCGGGAATTGCAGCTTGCACCGAAGAGCCCGGTTGATGCGAAGGAAGACTCCACCGCGAACGTTGTCGTCGTCCAGGCTGACGGGCGTGAATTCGGCGTCGTCGTCGACGAGATCACTGATACGGAAGAGATTGTAGTCAAGCCGCTCGGCCAGCAATTGAAGGGCATCACCACGTACTCAGGTGCGACGATCATGGGGGACGGCCGCGTCGCGCTGATTCTCGACATTCTCGGACTGGCGCAGATGGCTCAAGTCATTTCTGCGCAGGATTCGGCTCTGGAAAAAGAAGAGCAGAAGGTGGCGAGAGTCGAGGCCACCAGTGGATCGCAAACTTTGCTGGTTGTGCAGTGTGGAGAGCGCGCACGAATGGCGATTCCACTTTCTCTAGTGGCGCGGCTGGAAGAGTTTTCTTCTTCTTCCATCGAAATGGCAGGCGATCAGGAGGTCATGCAGTATCGCGGCCAGATCATGCCTCTGCTGCGGTTGTCCCGGGTCGCGACCTCTGAAGTAGCCGCTCCCGTGAAGACAGATGGAGACTCCCGCTTGCAGGTTGTCGTCTACTCCGAAGCGGGCCGCAGCGTGGGACTGGTCGTTGATCGCATCGTCGATATTGTGGACGAGAAACTTCTCGTTCAGACTCCGGCGCAACGGCAAGGAGTCCTTGGATCATCCGTGGTGCAGAAGCGCGTAACGGACATCCTCAACGTTCCCAGTGTCGTTCGCAACCTGATTCCAGGATTCTCGGAGTCGTCCTCAGCAACTTAGGAGAGCCTATGGCGTCCACGCAACAGTTTTGCACTTTTTTTCTTGAAGGCCACGTCTTCGGCACTCCAGTCCCTAAGGTGCAGGAAGTGATTCAGCATCAGGAAATGACTCGTGTTCCGCTCTCGCCGTCGGTAGTGAGCGGCCTGATCAATCTCCGCGGCCAGATCGTATCAGCAATTGATTTGCGGCGTCGCCTCGGTCTTCAGGAACGGCCCGCCGGGCAGTTGCCCATGAACGTGGTGGTTCGTACCTCCGAGGGAGCGGTCAGTCTTCTGGTCGACGAAATCGGAGATGTGATCGAAGTGGAAGAAGAGACCCTTGAGCCACCTCCCGAAACGCTGCAGGGATTTGCGCGGGAAGTGGTAAGCGGCGTGTACAAGCTTTCCGGACGGTTGCTGCTGGCGCTCGATATTGACCGGGTCGTGGACTTGAGCGACCAGATCAAGACCAAGGCCACGCGTGAGTTTTAGTCGGTTCAGATTTGTCTCCGCCCGAGCGGGGAAAACATCAAGGAGAATGGCATGAAAAGCGTGCGGAGAAAAACATCGAAGTCCAGCGAGCAGTTCAACGAGTACCAGGCCCAGATTTTCGCGATTAACAAGGCCCAGCCGGTCATCCGGTACGACATGAATGGCATCATTCTGGACGCGAATAGCAACTTCGAGGCACTGGCCGGATTCAGCCGGGAAGAACTGGTTGGAAAACATATCAGCATCTTCGTCGACGACGTCACCCGGCAGAGCGCCGAATACAAAGCAGAGAGCCAGAAAATTGGCGAAACACTACGATCCGGTGAGTGTATTAACGGAGAAGGGAAGAGAACACTTCGCGGCAAGGACCTCTGGGTCGAATTCTCATACACGCCGGTTCTCGATCGGGAGGGCAAGCCGTATGAGGTGATCAATGTTCTTCGGGATATAACGAAACGAATACTTGCCTCTGCCGACCACCAGGGACAGATCGATGCCATCAGCAAGTCGCAGGCGGTGATCGAATTCAACATGGATGGAACGGTCCGGGCAGCCAATGACAACTTTCTGAATGCGCTCGGCTACACCCTCGATGAAATCAAAGGCAAACATCACAGCATGTTTGTTGAGGAAAGTTTTAAAAACAGCATTGCCTATACTGAATTCTGGGCGAAGCTCAACCGGGGCGAATACGACGCCGCCGAGTACAAGCGCATTGGAAAAGGTGGGCGCGAGGTCTGGATTCAAGCTTCCTATAACCCGATCTTTGACCTGAACGGAAAGCCATTCAAGGTCGTGAAATATGCGACCGATGTCACCCGGCAGAAACTGCAAAATGCGGACTATCGGGGCCAGATTGACGCCATCAGCAAAGCGCAAGCGGTGATCGAATTCAACATGGACGGGACGGTCCTCACTGCCAATGAGAATTTCCTGAATGCGCTGGGTTACACGCTGGACGAGATCAAAGGCCGTCATCACAGCATGTTTGTGGACGAAGCTTACCGCAAGACCTCGGATTACAAGGAGTTCTGGGCTAAGCTCAACCGGGGAGAGTATCAGGCTGCGGAATACAAGCGCATCGGAAAAGGCGGGCGTGAAGTTTGGATCCAGGCTTCCTATAACCCGATCTTCGATCTCAACCGAAAGCCATTCAAGGTCGTCAAGTATGCGACGGATATAACAACGCAAAAGAACGCAATCGATGCCATGATGAAAGACACCATGACGCTCTCTAAGGCGGCCGTGGAAGGCAGATTAGCAACCCGCGCCGATGCCAGCAAGCACCAGGGGGACTATCGAAAAGTTGTTGAAGGTGTCAACGCCACGCTCGACGCCGTCATTGGTCCGCTCAACGTAGCCGCAAAATATGTGGACGACATCTCTGCCGGTCTCGTCGAAGCCAGCACAGTCCTTCAGGCGATGGCTGACAACGACTATACGCGCCGCGTAGCCGACTCCACCAAGCGGGTAAAGATCACCGACAACTACAATGGTGACTTCAATACCATCAAGAACAACCTGAATGCCTGCGTGGACGCACTGGCACGAGTGGGCGCGGCAACCAACAGCACCGCGGATACCCTACAAACCAGCATGCAATCCATTGCGCAGAATGCACAGTCCCTGTCGAGTTCTTCCCATCAACTGGCCGCGACCAGCCAGCAAATGAGCAGCAATGCCGAAGAGACGTCGGCTCAGGCCAGCACTGTCGCAACCGCCACTCAGCAGGTCACAACGAATCTGAACAGCGTAGCGACCGGCGCCGAGGAGATGACTTCGACGGTACAGAGCATTTCCAGTAATGCCAGTGAAGCAGCGAAGGTAGCAGGCGAGGCCGTGAAGACTGCAACTTCCGCGAATGAAACCGTGGCGAAACTAGGAGAATCCAGCGCCGAGATCGGCCAGGTGATCAAGGTGATCACCTCTATTGCGCAACAGACTAACCTGCTGGCCCTTAATGCGACGATCGAGGCCGCTCGTGCCGGAGAAGCCGGGAAGGGGTTCGCTGTTGTGGCCAACGAGGTCAAGGAACTGGCGAAGCAAACGGCGAAAGCTACCGAGGATATCAGCCAGAAAATTACCGCGATCCAGGACGATACCAAGCGGGCCGTTGATTCGATTGGCAGCATCACATCCATCATTCACCAGATCAACGATATCTCCGGAACGATCGCTACGGCGGTGGAAGAGCAAAGCGCGACGACGAACGAAATGTCGCGCAACGTGCAGGAAGCTGCTAAGGGCTCCGGGGAAATTTCACATAACATCCAAGGAGTCGCTGCCGCGGCGGAAAGCACTACGCGGGGCGCGCAGGATACGCTCAAGGCCGCCCAGCAACTTACCGAGATGGCTGCGCAATTGCAAACCCTGGTCGATAAATTCAAGCTGACCGCCAGCGCGATTCCGTCCAGTCCCGTAAATGCTCGGGCAGCGAAGGCGTCGGCCTAGAAACCTACAGACTGCAGCGCCCGTCGCTGCAGTCTGTACTTCGTGGTAACAGGGAACTTCAGCAGTGTCCAAGAAACGCGTATTGCTCGTCGATGATGCCGCAGTCGTTCGGAAAGTCCTAAGCCGGGAGATTGCCAAGTGCCCGGATATTGAGGTTGCCGCGACAGCTTCCAACGGCCGGATCGCACTCGCAAAGTTTCCTTCGGTGAAACCGGATATTATCCTGCTCGACATTGAGATGCCCGAGATGGACGGCCTCGAAACGGTTCGGGAACTGCGTAAGCTGGATTCATCCGTTCCCATCATCATGTTCAGCACGCTTACCGAGCGTGGTGCTTCGGTAACTCTCGAAGCTCTTTCCTCGGGAGCCACCGACTATGTCACCAAGCCCAGCAACCTCGATCCAAACTCTTCCGATGTCATCACTCGCGACCTGATTCCAAAGATTCGGGGTCTTTGCCAACTTGGAGCTGCACCGGTCGTTACGGCTCCTGAACTCGCTCCGCGAACAGTTCTCCTTCACGCAACTCCCAGGCTTCTTGCTCCAGCGCGGATCGTTGTCATTGGCGTTTCAACCGGCGGACCTGACGCGCTTGCCCGGGTGCTGCCCTTGCTTCCCGCACCATTTCCGGTGCCGGTGCTGATTGCGCAACACATGCCGCCCATTTTCACCGCCATGCTTGCAGCCCGGCTTAGCAGCAAGTCCCAGGTACCAGTGCGGGAGTGCGTTTCTGGCGAACCCTTAGCCCCGCGGGGCGCTGTGCTGGCACCAGGCGACTATCACATGATCGTTGCCCCGTCTGGACAATCGTTAGTGCTTAAGACTCACCAGGCTCCGAAAGAAAATTTCTGTCGCCCGTCGGTCGACGTGCTCTTTCGATCGGTAGCCGAGGCGTTCGGCGAACGCACGCTGGCCGTCATTCTCACCGGGATGGGCCAGGACGGTCTGAAAGGTTGTGAACTGCTTCGCTCCAAGGGCGCCCGTATCTATGTTCAGGACGAAGCTAGCAGCGTGGTATGGGGTATGCCCGGCCTGGTCGCTCGGGCTGGACTAGCGGACAAAGTTCTTCCGTTGAACCTGATTGCTTCCGAAATCGTTCGGGCCACAACTCTACAGGTTGCTGCCAGTGCCACGTCTTGACCTTTTCCCGCGGCTAAGGCTTGGCCAGGCTGTCCAGGTAACGGTTGTTGTAGAAGGTCGTAGTTTTCTGGACGAATTCCAGGATGCGGAACATCCGTTCCCGGGCCTCTCGATTCATTTCGCGGAACTGCACGGCCACTCCGCTTCCCGGATCCAGTCTTGCAACAGTTCCGGAAATCCGTAGATTCGGGTCG
>JASLEQ010000404.1 GCA_030151135.1 Candidatus Sulfotelmatobacter sp.
GGGACAATTGTCCCTGGCAGCGGCTAGAATCCATCCATTGGGGAAGTACCTTCGTTATGACTCATCTGACGGCCGTTCCGAATGAGGCAAAACTTCGTATTCTAGCTGCTGATAGCACTGCCATGACCACTCAATTGCTCGTGGATGCCCTTGGCAGGAACGGACTTTTTGAAATGATCGAGAGTCCCTCGGACATTCGATCGCTTCTGAGTCTGGTAAAGCGCGACAAGCCGGCAGTTGCAGTGATTAGTGCGCAACTCGAACAGCCAAAGGATTCCATCGCCGAGCTCATTCGCAATATTCGCGTGGAATCTCCTGATACGAGGGTTGTGGTTTTGCTGGATTTCTCGGAACCGAACAACATCATCGCTGCCTTTCGAGCTGGGGCGCAGGGAGTGTTCTGCCGCACAGAACCTTTCCATCTGCTTTCCAAATGCCTGCAGTGCGTCGCCAAAGGAGAGGTTTGGGCGAGCAGAAGTGAGCTGCAAACTGTCCTGGAAGCTTTGGCGCAGCCTGCCCTCCCGAGTTCATTGACCTTGACCGCAGGCTTGCTTTCGGCTCGCGAAACCGACGTTGTGCGTTGTGTAGCGGAAGGGTTAACGAATCGCGAGATCGCTCAGCGCCTGAAGCTTACCGAGCACACGGTTAAAAATTACCTCTCACGTATTTTTGACAAACTTGGTGTTTCCAGCCGAGTAGAAGTCCTGCTCTATGCTGTGCGCAATGGAAACCAACAGCGCGCGGCCGCAACTCCGGCTTCCCGCCGGCGATCTCAGCCAGTCACCGTTCCGGCTCGCGCGTCGAATTCGGTTCGCGGCAAGGTTCAGCCCATCACAAGTTGACCACGAAGCCCGTCCGGACTAGGGTTGCTGCGGCGGCAAGCTGAAATTGACGGTCACCCGCGTCTCGCGCTCTCGCACCTTCTCTTGTGCTGAACGTGGCTGAAAGCGCCACTGCTTCACGGCTTCGACAGCCGCGCCGACGAGCAAAAGATCGCCCGAAACTACCGTAACTTCTCCTACTTCCCCGTCTTCTAAGACGGCAACTCTCAGGACGACCGGTCCCTGCACGCGGTGAGCAATGGCGTCTGCTGGATACGCCGGATCCACACGCTTTCGAAGCAGACTTAACTGCCGGGGAGAGGAATTCGCTGAGCGCGTCTTTGCATCCTGGGAAGCGGGCAAACGGTAGATGATTTTCCCATTTTCGGAGATCACCAAACCTCCCGGAGAAGCGTCTCTGGAAGCTGGTATATCCGGTTGGGCCGTGCGATCTTCGGATGCCGAGGTCTCCTCTTCTTTCTTTCTGGTGGCGGTCGCCGTAGCGTCCGATTGCGGAACTGACGGCTCTGCTTCAATGATTGCGGTTCGCAACGATTGTGGACTCGAACGAAACGAATCCCGCACCAATCCTTTTCCCCGTCCCCAACCGAGAACCAGTCCGAGCACAAGCGCGGCTCCGAGCGCGAGCGCCAAAAGTAAGAGATTCGTGTACTGGTTCAGACTCGTGCGGTAACTGTTGTGATCTTCCACCAACACTTCGGGTTTGAAGGTGGTATCCGGTGAGGAGTCTTTGCCGGAATTCCCCATGCCGGCCTCAAGGCCTACGTCGCCAGCCTCCTCCACTTCTCTTCGTGCTTGGAGAATCTGCAGGATGTATGGCTGTACGGAGCGGATGGCGTTGCTAGAGAATGCGTCCGACTGCGCAGCCAATAGATACAAGATTCCAACCACCTCGCCGCGAACTGCGATTGGAATCAAAACAACTGACCGAATGCCGAGCGAGCGGAAGGCTTCCGCATCCGCCCGCGAATCCGAACCAGAATCACGACAACTTTGAATTGTTCCGCGATTCACACATTCCGCAGCCAAGCCTGCGCGAACGTCGACTCGGGTTCCCAGTTCTGGCGAATTCTCTCCAGTGGTGGCGCGGCACACCATTTCTCCGTCCCTTATCCATGCGATGTAAGCCGCGCTGGCGTGTATGGTTTCGCAGGCCTGCTGGGCGATCTCGTGAAGCACCAGGTCAAATGCCAGTTCTGACGCGGCAACGCCTGCTCCATGGGCAGCGAGTGTTCGCGAAATTTGCAAAATGCGTTGAGATTCGGCACCGCGCTTTCCCGAGCTCACGGAGTTGGATGGAGCGGGCGAAAGAGGATCCCAATCAGCGGAATTTGCTGGCGTATTGCGCGGGTTACTCATAACTAAACGAGCTTCGACCGATGGTACACTCGTACCTCGAAGCTCCTTCGCCTTACTTCCTGCTTCACGAAAGCGCGATCGATGCGGAGTCTTGCGCGAATTTTGCAGGATGTCAACAGCGAAGACAATGGGATTTCACGTCTATTTCCCGAAAAGTGCTGGCCCAAGGTTTGTTCCAGAAATTCCCATTTCGAGCCGCGAGAGCGATTCCGGACGATTTTTTGTGGGCAGACGATCCCCATCGAAATACAATTTTATTTTGCGACTCGAAGCTGCGCTGATCAAGAGCGATGTCGCGACCGTCAGGAATTGAAAGGACCATATCAATGCGGATCGCCGTTGTAGGTTCAGGATATGTAGGACTGGTTGCAGGCGCTTGCTTCGCCGATCTCGGCCACGACGTTATTCTGGTCGACAATGACCAGCGAAAACTGTCCTCACTAAGAAACGGCGAATGTCCGATTCACGAGAACTTCTTACCGGAATTGCTGGAGCGCCACCGCGGTACGCGTCTTCAGTTCTCCGAAGACTTGACGGAAGCTGTTCGGCAGAGTGCTGCAATTTTCGTCGCGGTCGGCACCCCTCCGACTGAGAGCGGAGAGGCCGACTTGTCGTACGTCGAATCCGTCGCTCGCGAGATATCCGGCGGGATTGACGACTACAAGGTGATCGTCGAGAAGAGTACGGTTCCCGTTTACACGAGCGATTGGGTTCGGAAGATTATTCTGCGGAATGGAGCGGATCCTGAGTCATTCGATGTGGTCTCGAACCCAGAGTTCTTGCGGGAAGGAACAGCTGTGACTGACTTCCTTTTTCCCGACCGAATCGTTATCGGCTGCGACAGCCAAAAATCGACGGAAATTTTGCGCGATGTCTACCTGCCGCTCACCAACGGCAGCTATTACGGCAGGGCGGACGCGATTCCACAGCCGGATCGCGCGCTCATACCGCCGCCCTTGATCGTCACGAGCACAAAGAGCGCCGAACTCATCAAACACGCTTCAAATGCTTTTCTGGCCATGAAGATTTCGTTCATCAACGCCGTTGCCTCTGTTTGTGAATCTGTGGGGGCGAACGTAAATCAGGTTGTGCACGGCATCGGCACCGACACGCGCATCGGTCCTCGATTCCTGAATCCGGGAATTGGCTACGGAGGATCATGTTTCCCGAAGGATGTGATGGCGTTCCGTGCAGTTGCTCGCGAGCATGGCTACGATTTCAGCCTCCTGGATGAAGTCGTTCGAATCAACGAGGACCAGCGCAATCGGTTCCTGCGCAAGGTTCACAGTGCGCTTTGGACCGTTCGTGGCAAACGCCTTGGTGTGCTCGGTCTTGCCTTCAAAGGAGGTACCGACGACATTCGCGAATCTCCGGCTATTTGCATCGTTCAATCGCTGCTGCGGGAAGGGAGTCAGGTTACTGCCTACGATCCCGCCGCGATGGAACGTGCTCGCGAAGTGTTCGGCGACTCGATTGCGTATACGAATTCTGCGTATGATGCCGCGCACAAAGCTGATGCAGTCTTGATCCTGACTGAGTGGGAAGAGTTTGCCAACCTTGATTTGAACCGGCTCCGCCAGGAATTGAAATATCCTATCGTGATCGACGGCCGTAACTTATACGATCCAGAATTGATGACTGCGCAGGGATTCACCTATTACAGTGTGGGCCGTGTGGCATCGCACCCGGATGGAGTTCCTGCCGGCCTTCTTAAGAACGGAAAAAAATCATGAGCCAGGGGCGAGCTCTGGTTACCGGCGGAGCTGGCTTTTTAGGCTCTCACCTTTGCGACGCGCTTCTCGGCGATGGTTGGCATGTTGTTGTCGTCGATAACCTCCTCACCGGTCGGCGCTCCAATCTCGCTCACCTCGCCAACGAGCCTAGATTCGAACTTATCGAGAAGGATATCTGCCAGCCTTTCGACGCCGGCAAGATCGATTACGTTTTTCATTTTGCCAGTCCCGCCAGTCCCGACGATTATCACCGGCACGGGATCGAAACCTTGCAGGTCGGATCCCTGGGCACGTTCAACGCGCTAGAAAATGCCCGTAGATACGGGGCCAAGTATTTCGTCTCCTCAACGTCAGAGTGCTACGGAGATCCACTCGAGCATCCGCAAAAGGAAACCTATTGGGGCAACGTGAATCCGATCGGTCCACGCTCGGTTTACGACGAGGCCAAACGCTTTACCGAGGCGGTCACCATGGCATACCGGCGGTACCATAAGGTCGACACGCGAATCGTGCGTATCTTCAATACTTACGGACCACGGATGCAGATCAATGATGGCCGCGTCGTACCCAACTTCATGAAACAGGCTTTATTAGGTGAAGACCTGACGGTCTATGGCGATGGCAAGCAAACGCGCAGCTTCTGCTATGTAAGCGATGAGGTCGATGGATTTATCCGACTCTCGAAATCTGACGAACATCTGCCGGTGAATATCGGAAACCCGAATGAGTTCACGATCCTCGAGTGCGCTCAACTGGTTGTGAAGGTAACGGGATCGAAAAGCCAAATTCGTTATGAACCTCTTCCGCAGGATGACCCCAAACAACGACGCCCCGACATCACGAAAGCGCGTCAGTTGCTGGGATGGGAACCGAAGGTGAACCTGGAGTCAGGGCTCAGACTGACTCTGGATTACTTCCGAAAGGCCGTCGAAGAGCGGACGAGTGCGGCACGCTAGTTGTTGCTGGGCTGGCTGGCCGCGACGAAATCGGTAAGCCTCTTCACGCTCTCCTGCTCCTCTTTCGTTTTCAGCTCAAAGGCGACTCCCATTCCGTAGCCTGGATGCGACGCCTGCACTGTACCTCGAAGGTGGAGCTTCAGATCATAAGTGCGAACGACGATTTCAACGGAGGCTCCTTGCGGAAAGGGCAGCCCGATTTCGAGATAGCAGCCGCCAAAACTCAAATCCGTCAGGCAGCAATGATTTGGAACAGAAACCCCCGTGCGGTAGACTTCGGCCCCGAGCTTGCAGCTATAGCGAACCTGAGAACGACGATTATTCGCATCTGCCTCGGAGCTTGCCGGGCCCGTGCTGCTTGGAGTTGTTGCCCGCGTTAGGCTTGCGATGTAAAGCTTACCGTGCGTCTGTTCGGCGACGGCGACATTGGCAGGCTGCAGCAACTCTTCCATTTCTACTGTCACATCCGAGAAGTCCGGAGCCTTCTCTTTCGGAAGCTGTGCCCCGAGGAATTCGTCCAACAGCTTGCGGGACGCTTTCGGAACGTCCACGAACTGCACGCCCCCTAATCCATTCCAGTCTTGCCAAACAAGTTGGCCGGACAATCGCACGCTGGATGATTGGCCAGGAAGTCTGAACTGAAAATAGACCTTGCTGGTGGGAGGGATTTTTTTTCCGAAAAGAACCGCCATTCCATCCTGTGCCAAGTCAACCAGAGTAGCTCTCTGCTGCTCGACATTGGCGTAGTCGACGGTCGCGTGCGTATGCACTGCCGCACGCGCATTCTTGCGTTTTTCTTTACGCATGACCGCGCGGGCCGCACGTAGGCTGCTCAATGCCCTGTCATACGCCACAGGCTTGTACAGGACGAAATTTACGCCCAAGGAAAACAGCTCTCGCATATTCTCTTGCGACGGAACAACCGCTACCGCAAGAGTCGAATCGTTTTGGCGGGAGATGCGCGTCTCCTTCAGCAACGACAAGGTCTCATTAGCAGATTGGCCGTCGACGATGATGACATCGAATCTCTGCTGCGCGATACGGATGCCCGCGCGCGGAAAGTCATCGCAAGTTTCCACACGTACATTGAGTTCGTCCAGCACCCGGCACAAGACGTCAGTGGCAGCAGCGTCGGTGCAGACCAGCAATGCGGATAAAGTCATACGTAGCTTCAATCGTAGGTTCCATCAGTTCCCCAGACAAGTTACCGCGGTCACGCTTCCCGGGCTCTCCACTGAAACTTTTAAGCGCTAAAGCTCTTCGTTCCGGTGCATGACGCCGGTAACCACCGGATGTCTCAAAAGGTCAGTGTCTTTCTATTGACCGCTCGTGCTTTGACGCAGCCGGACCCCCTACCTACGATGAAGCATGACGCGATGAAGGGCCGCGTCCCAGTTTCTTTTTAAACGGACGCGTTCCACCCCCTTGGCGTTTCTCAGCGGGAGCAGGTCATGGAGCAATTGGCGCTGTCTTCCCGGAAAGATCTTATGAATTCGATGAAACAACGCGGATTCTCGCTGTTGGAAATGATGATCACGGTCTCGATTGGTATCTCGCTGACTGCGATCACCTTCGTCGCGATGATGCCGATGTTTAACCGCAACCACATCGATCTGGCCTATGACACGACGCTCATGGTGTTGCGCAACACGCGTCACCTGGCGATTACGCAGGGTCATGAATATGTAGTCACGTTCAACGCGGGCGGAACCATAACGGTTCAGTATCAGCCGCCTGCCAATCCAGCGACCTACATTTATCCAGCTCTGCAATTTGTCGCCAGCTATTCCATCCCGACCGACACGAGCTTTGCGATTCACAGTGGGTTTCCAACAGGCACGGCCAACACGCCGGACGGATTCGGAACCGGGGGCTCAAGCATTGACTTTGGCTATACGCCGGTCGGCGGAACGGGCGGCTCCAGCACGATTGTCTTTATGCCGGATGGATCCGCTCGCGATGGCACGAGCCCCGGCAATGGGGGCAACTATAGCAGCGGCATCGTCTATTTGTCGCGCCCCAACGGAATTACCACAGACTCACGGGCCATTACGGTTTGGGGCACGACGGGGCGGGTTCGCGGATGGCGACTCTCCGTCGTTTCCGGAGTAAATACCTGGATCCAACAATGAAAATCTATTCCACACGTCGGCCAAAACAAGCTGCGCAAGGGTTCACGTTGATCGAAGTCATGATCGCGATCGTCGTGATGAGTATTGGGATGCTCGCCGTGGTTGCGTCCATCGCAACTGCAGTGGCCACTACCCAGTCTGCGCAAGAGGATTTGATCGCGCGCCAGAAGGCCTTAGAGGCGCTGGAGAGCATTTACACGGCGCGCAACAGTCAACAAGTCGCTTTTACGGCAATCAACAACACAGGGAGCGGCGGGATTTTTCTGAGCGGTGCACAGCCGTTGCTTTGCGCCGGCCCCGATGGCCTGGTGGGAACCACCGACGATGTGGCCTGCACGACTTCCGGTGGAGTTACCTGCCCTAATAGCGGAGCTGAGTGTTGGGTAACCCCCGGTCCCGACGGCGTTCTAGGCACAGGGGACGATGTCACCATGAGCCTGTCCAACTTCAAGCGCACGATCACGATCAGCCAGGTGCTGCTGTCAAGCGGTGCGGTCAACGACAACATGATGGCTGTGAGCGTAGCGGTCTCTTACACGAAAGATGGGCTTCCCGCGCGCACCTATACAGTGAACGGACTTATTTCCCGGTACAACTAGGCGGAACGCACATGAATAAGCTTCAGCACAAATCGTCGGCAGGCTTCAGCCTTCTTGAGCTACTGGTGGCCTCGGCCATCGGACTGGTCGTGGTTTTGACTATGACCAGCCTGTTCAAGGTGGCCATGGACGCGACGTTCACTGTGACGCAGCGCGCCGAGGTGCAACAGAATATGCGCGCCGCCATCGAACTGATGTCGCAGGATATCACCCACGCCGGCGCCGGACTGCCAACGGGAGGCTTGCAGCTTGCCACCAATGGGGTCTCCAAATTTGATTGTGACCAGACGAGCACGTGCTACGTCAACAGTCACTTGTATCCCAACAATATTGGGACCGGCGTTCCAAATTACATGTACGGCATTTTGCCCGGGTACGCCAACGGCGTTCAGGGAGGAGCCGTAATTCCAAACGCCTCCACCGCGAGGAATGACAGCATTACGTCCATTTACGCGGACTATAACTTTCCGCTATCCAACTTTAACTTCTACGCAGTCAGCGGCACGTCAGTCTGTGTTGCACTGGTTGCCACTCCAACCCTCGGAGTGCCCACGAACATTCTCGCGCCGGGCGGACTCAATGTAGGTGACGTTCTCCTGTTCTATGTTCAGTCGCAAGGAAATGGCAGCTCGAGCACAGGAACGAGCTGGGTTCAGACCGCAGCGGTAGCGGCCGAAACAACGGGCATCACAACCGGTGGCAGCGATCCCACGGGGCACTGCACCGGAACCACTTGGACGCTGACATTTAACGCCGCCGATCCGCTCAACATGAACCAGACTTCCGGGTCGAACAACCTGACCAGCGCCTTTGCCGCGCCCGGAAC
>JASLEQ010000700.1 GCA_030151135.1 Candidatus Sulfotelmatobacter sp.
TCTTTGGCGGTAGAACGAGCATATAGTGCAATCCTGCGACCGCTGGTTGTCGTCTTATACGACGAGTCAGAGTGTCTCGCCGGTGTTGTTTCATTGGCGCTGAATCCAGAGACAAACGCCGTCTCGTTCCTCTGCGCCAACACCGGGGATTATTGCGATTTTGTTAGCCTGCCCGAACGTAAGACTTCATTTGTGTGTTCCGTTTTGAATCACTTGCGTGACCGGCGTATCACTCAGATTACGCTCACAAATCTGCCGGCGGATTCCACTACCGTCGTTGCCCTCGAACAGAACTCCAGAGCCGCGGGATATCACTTTTTTGCGAGAACGGCGTACATCTGTGCTCAAGTTTGTTTAGGCCGAATCGAGCGCCGCGCTGGCGGGAAACTCGAATTGCCGGGCCGGAAAATGGTGCGACGTTCCCTCAGCTCCTTAGGGCGTGAATCCCCCGTAAGCCTGGATCACGCTCGAACATACGATGCAATTGCGGCTCATTTGCCAGAGTTCATGCAGGCTCACATCGCTCGCTTCGAGGCCACCGGCCGAGTTAGCAATCTGGCAAGGCCAGAACGACAGCTCTTTTTGTTGGAGCTGGCTAAGCTACTGGCGGACGAAGGCTGGGTCGTCTTGACCAGGATGGTCGCTGGAGACCGAACGCTTGCATGGAACTACGGCTTCCGATTTCAGGGATCGCTTTTTTGGTACCAGCCGACGTTTGACACTACCCTCGAGCAGTACTCCCCTGGTTTTTGTATGTTGTCGATGCTGATTGAAGAAGCTTCGGGCGATCCCGAGTTGCGCCTCGTTGACTTGGGACTGGGTGCTGAGGGGTATAAGGAGAGATTTGCCAATCAAAACCGACGAACTGTTTATGTCACCCTCAGAAGTTCACTGACCATGCATCTGACGGAGGTATTGCGTTATCGTATCGCGCAGTTCATCAAATTCTTTCCTCGTCTCGAGAGGCTTCTACGACAGCTGATTTGTCAGAGAAAGCCATCCCGAGTTACGCACGAAAGCTGACTCTTTACCGGAAAGAGCACCAATGCGATTAGACTACTCCATCCCGGAAGCTGCAGGCTCTCCTCGGAATGAGTTGCGCGCGAGGGAGTCACATCGGGGGAGCTGGTGATATCTGTGGAATTCTCGGATCCGGAACGCCTTTCCACCGACCAGGGGGCGAACTTCAAGACGGAGATGGGGCGCATTTCGCGCCAGTCCGGAATTGTCTTTGCGGGCATCATTTTTACCGCGGTCGTCGGGTACGGATTCAAGATATATCTGGCGCGAGTGCTGGGGGCCGATGCTCTCGGGCTATACGCGCTGGGAATGACCATCATCAGCTTTCTTGGAATGATCAATGTGTTGGGTATTCCCGAATCCGCGGTGCGATTTGTCGCCGCGTACTCCGCTTCCAGAAGATTTCCCGAATTACGGGAGTTGCTCTGGAATGGTTCATGGATTCTTCTCGCGGCCAACCTGCTATTTTCAGGATTACTTCTTGAAATAGGACCATGGATCGCCGTTCGCTTCTATCACGCTCCCCAACTCGCGCTCTATCTGCCTCTGTTCGCCATGATCATGCTGACATCTGCCCTGAACCATTTCTTCGGCAACGTGATGACTGGCTATCGCGAGGTGGGGCGCCGTACTGTGATTACACGATTCGTCTCGAGTCCCACCACCATTGCTGCGAGTGTCTTGCTGATAATGCTGGGATACGGGCTGCGTGGATATTTGGTTGCTCAGGTCATTAGCGCCTCGCTGGTTTTGGCGCTGTTAGCTTTTGAGGTCTGGCGCCTCACTCCCCGGGAAGCACGATCTCCAAATATGAAGCGACTTGGGATTGGGCGGGAAGTCTGGTCCTTTTCAGCTGCAACTTTTGGTATTGGCGTCATGCAGTTTTTCATGGTGCAAACAGACCGCGTCGCCCTCGGAGTCTATCGCGGAACCCATGACGTGGGAATCTATGCAGTGGTGGTTTCAATGGTTGCATACGAAACGATCTTCCTACAATCGGTCAACCAGATTTTTGCTCCCGTGATCGCCGATGTTCATTCGCGGGGAGAAGCTGAAGTTTTAGGTCGCCTGTTTCAGACCCTGACCAAATGGATTCTAGGGTTGACTCTTCCACTGGCTATCGTCATCATCTGCTACGCGCATGCCATCATGCGGATCTTTGGAAGCGTCTTTGAAGCGGGATGGCTCGCTCTCATCATCGGAACTTGCGGCCAACTTGTGAATTGCGGTGTAGGATCTGTCGGATTCCTCCTTCTGATGTCAGGCAATGAGCGCCGTCTGGTTCGAGTGCAAACGGGTATGGCCGCAGTGATGGTGCTTCTCTGTTTCAAACTAGTTCCTACCTGGGGTATTGTTGGAGCCTCTGTCGCCGCCGCAATCACGAATATCGGGATGAACGTGTGGAACTTGTTGGAAGTCCGCAGTTGCCTTAAGCTTTCGCCCTACAACTGGAGTTTCCTGAAATTGTTGCCATCTGCTGGAAGCGCTGCGATCCTCGTCTACTTGCTGGCACGCAGTTCACTTTTCGCTCATGCACAATTGGTCGGTGTTCTCGTCTCCCTATCGCTTGCGTATATGGTCTTCACCGTGATGACATTAGCGTTGGGTTTGGATGCGGACGACCGTCTCATAACGGATGCGGTCTTCAATCGAATTCGACTGATCTTTTCTGTCGGAGAACGGCACGTCTGACTCACCACTCAGCAAATGTTTTAGCTGTCCTGATCGTTGCGCAACGAAGCGCCCCTTCCCGTCAGGCTTCTAAGTTTCCGGCCGGTACCGGCGTTGTTATATCCTCATCGGAAAGCGAACAACCTGAGTGTCGAGATGGAGAAGTCTGACTCCATGTTGACTTCTTGCCCACGGGAGGTCGAAAGTGCCGGAGACTAGAACGATAAGGTTGCCCGTCGAACTATGTACTGCAGCCGAAACAAAGTTCCATGGAGTCTTCGGCAACATTGAGGAACTGCTTGTATTTATTCTGAAAGAGTTGACCAACGACGACGCGCTTCAGGCTGATCAAGCCGAACAGCAAATCATCGAGGAACGACTAAAAGATCTCGGTTATCTTTAATCCCGCAATTCGGCATGTAGTTGCGGAATGTTTGCTACCCAAGGAATGGATGAAAAGTCCGGATTCATTACACCGCAAGGGTTTGGACAGGCTTTACCCGGCGCTGACGAATCCAAACTGGCTCGTGCTGGGGCGGCGTAGGGAGATCTTTCGACAGTGGATCGACAGCATTCCCGGCGAGCGCCTGAAAGTTCTAGATGTGGGCGGACGAATTCAACCGTACCTCCCACTGTTCAAAGGACGAGTGGCACAGTACTGGGCTGTGGACTTGATCGAGGACCTCCTAGTAAACGTTGTGGGACGCGCGGAGGCGATTCCGTTCCGGACTGAGGTCTTTGACGTGGTGATCTGCACCCAGGTCCTGCAATATATCGAACAACCACAAGCCATGATCGCTGAAATTATTCGTGTGATGAAGCCCGGCGGTCTCCT
>JASLEQ010000703.1 GCA_030151135.1 Candidatus Sulfotelmatobacter sp.
TGTAAAGCGGAGGTCAGAACCGAAATTGTAAGCAGAGTACTGACGAGGAGGAGTCGCGAGCAAATCGATTTGGTAGGGGACATTTATCGTCTCCGAAAATTGCAGAGACAGTGTAATCGCTGCTGGGTGATCGTGGGGATCGAATGTACAAGAACAATTACGATTGCTGGGCGGAGTTCGTAGTTCCAGCCTGGGAGAGATCGGACTGTCGTGTCCCGGTTGAGTCAGACACCTTTCCAGTCTTGGTTTAAAATATCTACATAATGTCTCGTGAACTCAATTTTGGCCCTTACGTAGACGTCGAAGACGGTAAGAAGGTCGTCAGAGACCTGACGCTCGGCAATCCGACGCCTGAGGGAGTGGTGTTGACGACCCTTGATTCCGCTGTGAACTGGATGCGCAAGAGCTCAATCTGGCCGATGACGTTCGGGTTGGCTTGCTGCGCGATTGAAATGATGTCGATGGGCGCATCGCGCTTCGACATCGCACGCTTCGGAGCGGAAGTGTTCCGTCCTTCCCCCCGGCAAAGCGATCTCATGATCATCGCCGGCCGCGTATCGAACAAGATGGCACCGGTGATCCGACAACTGTGGGAGCAGATGCCTGAGCCCAAGTGGGTCATGTCGATGGGGGCGTGCGCGACGTCGGGGGGTGTGTTCCAGAACTACGCCCTGGTCCAGAGCGTGAACCAGGTCATCCCAGTCGATGTTTACGTGCCGGGGTGCCCGCCACGCCCGGAGCAACTGATCTACGCCATCACGCTGCTGCAGGAAAAGATTCAGAAAGAACGGGGCACGATCCGCAAAGCGTTGAATCTCTCCTGAACCGGTAGTCCCCAGTCCTGATTGAAATCCTCCGCGATCAGTCGGTTCCTTTGCTGAGGTTTGCAGCAATCGGGCTCGGGGGCAACTGCGAATCTCTTGGTAAAGCATGTGGTGCGGGTACAGCTTCGGTTTCCGCTGTAGTTCGTAGCAACTGTTGCGATCGCATTCGATTCGCTTGGGTAATGCGAGGCGTCGCGGGCGCCGGCTTAGGCAGGACGGCCTGAGGAGGCGCGTCAGATTGCGTTGCTTGACCTGCCGGACGAGCGGCCTGCAGGGAATTCTCGACTTCTTCCGAAGTGTGACGCCAACTCCACCAAGCAACCAGGAATGTCAGAAGCACCATCGCGACGGTGCTGATAATCCACACTCGGCCTCCGGTTCTGGTTGAATACTCTCGTCCAATGACGTCGTCAACACCGATCTGGGCGCGGCGGGCACGGCTCTTTGCAGAGTGCGGCAGCGCGGGTGAAGCTTCGCCGCGCTCGCGTGCGTATGCACCTTCTGCGATGTGAGAGAGGGCTCGCAGGGAATTCAAAGCGTCGCTGTCGAAGGCGTTCGGCCGCGATGAGAAGGCTTCCAGAACCCCCGCCATCCCCATAGGTCCGCGCAAGGGAACGGCCGCGATCGACCGAACACCCATCCTGCGGCACACCTCGGCTTCTACCCGCTTGTCGCTAAAAGTGTCGTGGCACATCAAAATCGCCGCGGCTCGGACGCACTCCCCAGAAATCCCGGAATCGGGATCGATGGTGGCGCCCAGTTCTGGCGCCATCTCGCCACTGCGGGCGCGGCAGACAATTCTTCCGTTTTGGCGCAAGGCGACGGCGATGCCGGTCGCCCCGGTCAACACCTGCCCGGCTGCAGCGACTGCTTTAAGGATGGAGTCAATACTCTCCGTCTTCGATGCGACTGCCTGGCGCAGCGCATCGATCAACGCGGTGCCGTCAATCTTCTGCACTCCGGTGGCGGGTTCTGGAATTTCGGGGTGGACAGCTTGGGCAGACAACAATAGTTCGGCTGGAGAAGTTCCCATGGTGACGGATCGCCTTAACTGAATTAGGACGAATCCGCTGCTACGAACGAGCGGAGAGGGCGCGATTACGCTAAGTTTGTCTCAAAACTCCTTCACTGTCAACGCTCGGAAGTGCAGACGGCAAGGATTTTTGGGGGTATCGGCAGACCGACAGTCCCCCAGATAATGCCAGGCATTGGAACTTTTGACGTCATCTCTCCCGCGTTATAATGAATCTAAGTCGGAGCTGGGGTAGTTTATGCAACGTCTTCCGGTCGCCTTCCTTGTCGTCCTTCTTGGGTTTCTTTCAGGCGCTCGGGCTCAATCCCAGGGTCAAAGCGCAGCTCCGGCACAAACCGCGCCCATCGAGTCGTCGACGAGTGCGCAACCGCAAACGGCTCCTGCGGCCCCGGTATTGTCGGCGAATGCTCCGCGTATGTCGAAACAGACCCGGTTGGAGATTATCCGGGATTTTGAGACTCAGCTGGTCTATGCGCGCACAACTTTTCCGATGGGACAGAAGGGATTGGTCCTGAAGGATGGAGTGACAACGCCGAGCGGACAGAACCTGCAGCAGCTGATCGCATTGTGGGGACCGTCGATCAAACCAGGGGACCCGGCCCACATTTCATACGTGCGCATTCACGACAACCACATCCATTTCGATCTGAACGGCGGAGCGATTCACCGGAAGAAGTGGTATCAGCACATCGAGGTTTCGGGCGCAAACGGGGCGTCGGTCCCACTTTCCGCCGACCAAGCGACGGATAATCCGCACGGCAGCTATCTGGACGTTTATTTCGAAAAGTATGTGCCCGAGATGAGTGCCGCCCAGCTGAGGGCTCTGCTATATCCCGCGCTCGATTTCAATGCGCGCAATAAGGAACAAGCCTATCTCGACACTGTGCCGCCGAAAGTGAAGGCGGCGATCCAGGCGCACTACGTGCTGGTTGGAATGAACACCGAAATGGTTTTGCATGCCAAAGGACGGCCTCCAAAGAAAGTGCGCGAACGTGAGGGGGACACGGATTACGAGGAATGGATTTACGGGGAGCCTCCGCAAGACGTGGATTTTGTCCGAATCGTCGGCGATGAAGTTGTGCGCGTGGAGACGATGAAGGTAGGCGGCGAGAAGATTGTCCGCGCCGATAAAGAGGTCATCCTGCCCAAGCTGGGAGAAGACACGGAGGCCAAGCGAGAAGATCAGGATCGGCCGGCTAATGCACCGAGTTTACGACGCCCCGGTGAGGACACTCAGGATGTTCCTAAAGGTGACGACGACTCGTCTCCCTTACCGCCGGCTGCGCCGCCCTCGATTCCGCAATCTCCAAGCGATCCTGGCGAGAAGATCGCCGGCCGGCATTAGGGGCGTCCGGCTTTACTCGCAGCAACCGAGGCGACGTCAGCAAAAGAGAGTGCCAGCGATACGTTGGAATACTCCTGCCCATTGACTTCTACGTACGGATAGACAAAGTAGTTTAATGGCTTTCCATGCTGCTCAGGCGCTAACCTCAAATCGCGCCCCATGCTGAACTGTACACGGTTCGCATCGTGGGCTCCAAAGTAGTAATCACGCTTGTCAGGATGCTTCCATGCCTCGGAGATGTCGACCGGGATCCATCCCTTGCCTTCCACGTAAAAATCGGACCAACAGTGGTAGCCGGAAATTTCACCCGAATGTTTGTCAGCGGGAAGAGGGAATCCGATCTCGAACCGCGCCGGTATGTCCTGCGAGCGCGCCATCGCAATGAACAGCGAATGAAAGTCGGTGCAGTTTCCTTTTTTCGCATCACATGCGTACAGTACGTCACCTCTGCCCCAGCCCGTACCGGTCTTGTCGTAGCGCAATGTACTGAAAACGTAGTCATAAATTGCCCGAGCTTTATCCAGAGGTTGCGTCTTGCCTTGCGTCACCTTTACTGCAAGTTCGGCTGGAACGCCCGTCACCGGCACCAGCGAATTCGGCTGCAGGTCGTCGCGTCGCTCCTTGCGCGTAAGCGCAACCGTTGTGATCTGCGGGGAGCCTTGCCCCGCGATCCTTTCCCTCCTCGTAATCTCATACTGGATGTCAAAGTGCAGATCAGAGCCGACAAGATGATTCGTTTCCGCATAGTACATTTCATTCCCATGCTTCGACTCGCGGGTACGCTTGAGCGGCAGGTCTCCGAGCGCGGAAAACACCTTTACATCCTGGTATTGATCTGACTGCGCCGCCGGAATCCAAATGCGCACTTTCTGCCCTGCCGGCAGGTTTTTTACTGTAAACCCATAATGAAAGGTGAAGTGCCGGGACTCCTGACTGAAAGCAGTGAGACACAGTGCGAATGGCAAGAAGAACAGAAGAGACTTGCGGACCATGAGCGTT
>JASLEQ010000469.1 GCA_030151135.1 Candidatus Sulfotelmatobacter sp.
GCTGGAAGTCACGGCCGGAACGACATTCGCTGAACTTCAGCGGACCCAGCGTGAAATCATTCAAAGCGATATGGACGCGGAAAACGCGAAACACGAGCTCATCGAAGCCAATCTGCGCCTGGTCGTGTCAATCGCAAAAAAGTACAGCAACCGGGGGCTCCAGTTCCTTGACCTGATTCAAGAGGGAAATGTTGGCTTGATGAAAGCCGTGGACAAGTTCGACTACCGTCGCGGCTACAAATTCTCCACCTATGCCACGTGGTGGATTCGGCAGGCCATTAGTCGGGCGATTGCCGATCAATCGCGTACCATTCGGCTGCCGGTACACATGGTCGAGATCGTTAACAAGCTGGTCCGGGTCTCCCGGCAAATGGTCCAAACCCTCGGCCGCGAACCTACTTCGGCTGAGATTGCGCAGCAGATGGACATTCCCGAGGCCAAGGTTCGGAAGGTTCGTAAGATCATGCGCACTCCGATTTCGCTGGAAACGCCCATCGGCGAGGAAGGCGATTCCCACCTCGGCGACCTCCTCGAGGACCGGGCCCAACTTTCGCCTGCCGACGCCGTGATCAACACAAACCTGAATGAGCGGACGGCACACGTTCTACGCACACTAAACCCACGGGAAGAAAAGATCCTGAGAATGCGTTTCGGTATCGAGGACGGCTCGGAACGCACGCTGGAAGAGGTGGGACGGTCGTTCGACGTAACTCGCGAGCGCATCCGCCAGATCGAAGCGAAGGCACTTCGCAAGCTGCGCCATCCATCCCGCTCCGGGAAGCTCAGAGCATTCTTTCACGACGTGGGCGAATGAACAGTTGAAATAGAGGCAATCATCAGCAGCGAAGACTGATGCTATTCCGTGGCCGCTTCAGCGATTCCGGCGCGGCATTGGATTAAATCGGAAAAACCGTCTTATCTTTGGCGAGGCTGCGAGGGTAAATTCGGGCTTTCGGGATCCTGCAGAGCCTTTGATTCTCGCTTTTCCAGTTCCGCCTGGCGATGCAGGGTCGCTTCGGCCGGATCGGTTCCCGCCTTGAGATCTGTCTTGTCAAGCAAGTAGCGCCAGCCTTCGTGCCGGTCTGAAGGGTCTTGGGCTTCCTCAAACTTCTTCAACTCCAGTTCCGCCTGATGCCTTCCACCAATCACGGCGACCACCCCCGCCGAACGGTAGGTGCGGATGTTATAGCAGATGATGGCGTAAGAGGTGCTACTGTCGTTGGTTGTCAATAGGAACCCATTCGGAAGAAGCTCAATAAGGGCCACACTTGGTGAAACGATAGCTCTCAAATCTTGTGACGGCGGTGCTCTCTCGATAAATCGCGCTCAGCGTCGTGCTCCAGCTTCGGGCGAGCTTCGTTCAATTGGATGGCGCGATCATTCAAGCGAAATCCATCCAAAGAATCAATGGCTGTTTTGGCCTCAGCCGCGTCCGTCATTTCAACGAAAGCGAAACCTCGAGGTCCGCTCGTATCACGGTCCATCACGACGGTGACCGTTTCCACGGTTCCATAAGCCGCAAAAAGATCTTTCAATTGCGCTTCTGTGGTCATCGGGTCCAGGTTTCGAACGAAGATATTAATCAAGATTTTTCCGCAAACTTTTCAATCAGTTTTTCGGTGGCCGCAAAAGCGAAGAGGCGATCTCCGTTGATATCGCCTCTTCGCAAAATTCATCGATTTAGAGTGCCTGGACGTTCTCGGCTTGCCAGCCTTTGGGGCCCTTGGTGACATCGAACTGCACCGTCTGGCCTTCCTGAAGGCTCTTAAACCCGCCGGCCTGGATGGCGGAGAAATGCACAAAAACATCTTCGCCAGTCTGACGGCTGATAAAGCCGTAGCCCTTGGCATCGTTGAACCACTTTACTGTTCCTTTTTCCATGTGTGTTTGTACTCTTGTTCCTATCTGATAGTTACGCTGGAGGGAGTCGGAAGAAAACTTGTGCAGGTTACTGGCTGTTCAGGCGAGGGCTGCTCAAGACCGAGTCGGTCTAACGCACTCAGTGATGCTACGCGACACCAGCACAATTATCAAGGCGATTCCGTCATCGGAGCGCATGTTTCGAAATTCCTGTCTTGCGCAGTCGCAGTCCCCAGCTGAAGAGGCTTGTTGTAGATTGAGCCGCGACAATCATCACGGTTCCGCACTTGAGTAACTCTCCAGCCGAACGCCAGTGACACACCTAATGTTCCCGTTGCGCATCGTTCGCGCAGTGCTAATGTTCTGCATCATTGCGGCAAACAGCGTATATTAATCTTAGTTAACGTCATACTGAGTTTACTTAACCTCGAAGAACGCCGCATACAAGCACCCTGCGCCTTCGCGATTGAGAGATCGAGAGGCGCCTATTCGCGCACTATTCACCTTTGCAGCAGGGTCGGCACCTGGCAGCCGACCAAAGTCCAAGGCCTATATTCTGACGCGCCTCATTACCTTCACTGCGATTGCCACGCTGGCTGCGGCCGTGTTATTCCGTTCTCCGCTGGATTTCAGGATGGATCTGTGCATCATTGTATCGGTGGCGACGATTGCGCTTGCCGTGCGCAGCCTCCTCAGTGGCAAGCTCTTGTTGACGCTGCTCTTCCTCGGAGTTCTCGGTGTATTTGCTCCCTTTCATCAGACGCAGTTCTCTCATTTAGTTATCTCCATCCTCGATATGGCGACACTGGCGCTCTTTGCCGCTTCGCCCATACTCTTTGGAAAATCTGCTGGTACGTTGGAGCTCAATCACCCTACTCGGAAAGCGTGATCGCCCCGCACTCACTTCTAAAAACACAGGAGCTCAGAATGTCCAGACGAAACGGAGACAAGTCGAGATTCAACCGGCAACGTAAGCAGAACATCGCTCGACGGAAGCGCAGCCAGGAACTGCTGGAACTCGCCGCAAAAGCGCCCAAGCCAGGGAAGATCTCATCCCGGGTTCAGCCTCACCCGGTGTCGGCATGAACACCACCCTGCCTCCGGCATCGCTACTCTCTGCGCCAATCCCGGGCGGAATGAAAAAGAAGCGAGTACTGCTCGTCGACACTTCGCGGGCAAAGCGCGAATTGCGCGCGGAAGTGATGAGAAAGTTTGGAATGGATGTGGATTGCGCTGCCGACGTCGACGAAGCTCGTTTATGGTGGAAGGCGGACTTTTATGACCTCGTATTAATCAACATGGAAAAGTCGCGCGGATATCGCGACAAATTTTGCGACGACATTCGCGGTGCGACACCTCCCCAGCGATTGGCGTTCCTCGTTGGCCAACCGGAATACCTTGCCAATGCGCCCCATGTGGAGGGAGAGTCATCACAGAATGCCGACGATTTGATCCTGGGTGACATGAGACTCGCTCTTGCGGCCGACCGCGGAGATCCGGCCCAGCGTTGGGGTATTCTGGAAGCTTCCCGTCGAATCTCGGCAGTTCGATCCAAGTCACTCGCCCGCACGCAAGCCATGCGCGCGTTGCCCGATCTACCGCGAGATTCTGAAGGACGGCCATCGAATCGAGCCCCGAAAGCAACCAGCCTGGATGATTTACTCAGAGAGGAATTGCGATGAAAAATTTATATGTTGGGAACCTGCCGCACAGCACTACCGAAGCCGAGCTGCGAACGATCTTCGAAACACACGGACCGGTCGAGAAAATCACTCTAGTGACCGATCGAGATACTGGTCAATCGCGCGGATTCGGGTTTGTCGAAATGACCAATGCGACTGAAGCCGATAAGGCCATTGCGGCGCTCAACGGGACCGACCTGGGCGGACGAACTTTGACCATCAACGAGGCAAAACCTAAGACCGACCGCCCCAAAGGCGGAGGTCAACGCTTTGGCGGCGGAGGTGGTGGCCGCGACGACTACCGTGGGCACCCACGGCAGCCGCGCGAACCCCGCTGGTAGTCTTTTCGAACCAGCCGACCGGTGAAGTTATGCACGTGCCCGCCGGTGACGGATACAATATAGAGGGGAGGTATGTATGCCAAGAGGCCGATCAACGTTTACGAAACGTCAAAAGGAACAGACCCGGCAACAGAAACAACGGGACAAGGCAGAACGCAGGAGTCTGCGAAAACAGGACGCGCCGGCGCCCGGCAGCGTGGATGAGATGGCCGAACTGCGCCAGCATGCCGCAGCACAGGCGGCGCTATTCAACATCGGTGTGGAAGAAAATGACACTGCAGACGATTCCGTCCCGGATAGGCGAATGCCAGAATGATTTTGACGGGAGTTCACGAAAGCCCGGTGCTTCCGTGGGCAAAATGATACGCATCACAATCAGGCAGTTTGGGAGGGGGTAAACGTGGCGGAAATCCGATTACAAGAGGGCGAATCTCTAGAGAACGCACTCCGTCGATTTAAACGCAAGGTCCAGTCAGAAGACATCATTAAAGAGGTAAAGCGTCATTCCTATTACCTGAAGCCGGGCGAAAAGCGCCGTGTGAAAAGCGCTTTGGCGCGAAAGCGCGCGCGGAAAAAGATCCGCAGAGAAGGTTCGTCTGGCACCGATACGCGTCGGGAAAGCAAGTAGTTTCGCGGAGACCCGACCGTGCATGAGAACTGTGGCGGGCTCCATGGGCGGATGGAGAATCCGTCCTACGGGATTTTGCTGTACGCGAGTGGTCTGATCAAGTAACCCGGACGGGTGATTTGCGTAATGCCTGGGTCGGGCGTAGCCTCGGAACACACAACTTTCCCTCGCGCCCGCGCGGGCGTCGGTTTCTTGTGCGATTGAACGACCTCGACACAGGAGACCGATCATGGCCGTCGCCAGAGTAGCCCCACCATTAATCAACTCTGCGAATAGGGTTGCAGCAGACTTCCTTCGCATTGACTCTGAGCTTGCACTCACCTTTTCGGGGATCGCGTTAGCCACCGTCGACGAGGAAACGAGAAGACGCACCAGCATGGCCGCTTGCAGAGCATATAAGACCATTGCGCGGCTCAGGGAGAACGTCGACCTCAGTAACGCCGAGCGAGAGAAACTCGACGCCAACCTGCAGCGGGTAAGAACCGAACTTCAGAGCCTTGGCCTCGCCTTATAGCAGTCGGCTGGGATAACGGAATGTAGATGGCGACTGTTCCCTGCCACGGCCCTCGAAGCCAATCTTACTCGTGGGTGCTAAAGGTATCGCTGGAAATCCTGAACAGTAATTGACGTGGCTGGAGCCACCGGTAAATTGGCCTTGTCGGCGATTCAGAGGCCTGCATCGTTATGCAGCGATGTTGGGTCCGCTCTTGAGCGGCAATATGACCTTAATCAAGGCACCCGCCCCGCTGGACCTTACTTCTAAAAATCCACCAAGCGCCGCTATGCGTTCGCGCAGTCCCGTTAGCCCTACTCCTCGGGAACGACCGCTACGGATATCCTGAAGTTGCTGAGAGGAGAATCCGCAACCCTGATCACGGATCGTTATCGAGGCCTCTCCGGCTCCCAGACGAATTTCAATGTCCACGGTCTTGCTCCCGGAGTGGCGATGCACATTCGTCAAGCTCTCCTGCAACACACGGAACAGAGCGGTTTCAACGTCCTGCGGAAGCCGCCCAAGATCATCCTGGATGTTCAGAGTCACTTCGATTCCGCTGCGCTTCGAAAACCCTTCCAGATACCATTTGGCCGCAGACGGTAACCCGCTCTCGTCCAGGAGGGGAGGATGCAACAAATGCGAGATCGTGCGGGTTTCGGACAAGCAAAGGTCGACGACTTGATCTGAATCGGTCAGGATCTGCGCGTCACCGCCAGGTAAAGAGTCCCTCAACCGCGCCAGGTTCATTTTCAGCGCGGCCAGATACTGCCCGACGCTATCGTGCAGTTCGCGCGCAATTCTTCGTCGCTCGTCATCCTGTACGCGCATGAGATCTGCAGAAAGCTGGCGCAATGACGAGGTGCGCTGTTCCACCTGCGATTCAAGTTCGTCGTGAGATTTTTGGAGCAACTGCTCCCGCTCAGTATTTCGGACGGACACGGCCGCAAAATCAGCCATCGCGTTTAAGAGTTTGTAGTCCTCGGAAGTGAACGTCTCTGGGGAGCCGTGCGATATTGC
>JASLEQ010000487.1 GCA_030151135.1 Candidatus Sulfotelmatobacter sp.
TGACCCCGTACCAACCGGAGGCCGAGCCTTTATCGAATGTCCAATTCAGGTTCGCCGTCTGGCCATTAAGAGTGATCGACTGATAGGTCTCATGATTGTCTGAAGTTCGCTGCACTTTAATCGTGAGATGGTTCCAAGCGCCGCTCTTCGGATGGCACGGAATACCTGTCGATATCCACTTGCCCTTCGAGTTATCCCAAATGTCCCACTGGCTTCCGCCCGCAACACGACATTCATGCCCGAAGATGAAACCCATCCCCCCGAAGAACTGATTGATGTCGAACTCCAAAGCCTGCGACACACCGAGATCGTCTCCATAGAAATCCACATCGTAGGTAAAGTTGTGGATAGAGGGGACGATGGATTGATTGCCGTCGTCCATCCCCTGGGTAGAGTATTGTCCGATCAAATGGTTGTTCCAAAGGGCGTCAGAGTATGGCGTGCTACCTCCCACCCAATAAACCGTCGAGTTCCCGCTGAGTGAGGGAGAAGATTGGTTTTGTGCCATGGAAAACTCGATTCCATCGCAGGGTGATGGGGAGCAGTCAACGAAATTTGGGGGGCCTTGTCCATATTGTCCCCACCCCCCAGCCGCCTGTAAGTTCGACAACGCGCTTCCACTACTTGAACTTGAACTGGGTTGTGAATTCGTTGGTGCCGGATTGCTTGGGGGCGGATTACTGGGAGGCGGGCTGCTGGGCGGAGGATTTGCGGGCGTCGGGGAAGTCGCCGCCGGCGCGTTAGCGACTGCAATTTGCAACGACTGCTGCTTGGAATGTCCGGTCGCGTCAGAAACTGATACACCAAAGTTGAAATTTCCAGGAGCACCAGGAGTTCCGCTGACGCTCCCCGACGTAGCGTCAATATTCAGACCCTGAGGCAGTTGGCCTGAAACGACGGCGAAGTTATACGGAGAAGCGCCGCCCGTCACACTCACACTTCCTGCGTAGGAAGTTCCTTGGGTAGCGGCGGGCAAGGATGCGCTAACGATGAGATTACTGGAAGCTGACGTACCGCCGGTGGTGATAGGACTCGATTTCGCGGGACTTGGTCCACCACCGCAAGCAACCAGCCCCGCGAGTGCTGTAAGGCCAACAGCCCAGGCCGCTCGTTTCATGTGGATCGTCCTGCAGACGCGCTCCTTCGGCGCAGGATTGTGTAAAGCGAGAAACATGATCAACCTCGATTTGAAGTTTGGGCGGAACTCTTGAGCGGAAGAATCCCTTGGCAACGATCTAGCTAGGGAGAACCCTGTAGACGGCCATGGCCAGAAGGGTGAAGAGGCTAACTGCACCCTGGGTACTGCGAACGTTCAGCGCGACGTTTGCTTTTCCGCAACTTCCCGTAGTGCTTATTTCGGAGAGCAATCAGAAAGACTACTGATAACCACTCAGGGCAGGTACAGAAAGCCCAGTATAGCCAGCGAGCCCAGCTTAGGCAATGCACCTTTGTAATTTTTATGTATGGAAAGGCTGCATACCGTTCAGCAGCCCTTCCCTAAAAGGAATGTCAGAACAGGAATCTGAGTGCGAATTGCATAAATCGCGGAGTAGTCAACGTATTCAAGTACTTTCCGAACTGGGTCGGATCATAGGAAAGCGACGGTTGAGCCCCGCGCACATCGTAGCGGACAGAATTGGTCGCATTGAATGCTTGCCAGCTGAATTCCAGACGGCGCTCCTCTCCAAGCGAGAAATCCTTCGCGACGCCGGTGTCGATGTTGAACATGCCGTTGCCGATTACGCTGTTCCGTACGCCAGACTCTCCCGGCCACTCTGGGCGGAACGCTGCTTCCGCAGCTGCTGGATTGGCGAAGATATCTGGTCCGATCCCAACTCCATTCACAATTGCATTCTTGGGATTCGACGCTTTCGGCGCCGGGCCGTTCGGCATCGCGTCGCCTTCGATGTTCCAGTTCGTAGCCCATGTGAAGCCGTTGTCAATCGTGATGGGGAAGCCGCTGGTCCACCGGAAGATTCCGGAAACGTGCCACCCGCCGACCAATTCATTTAGCAGCGTGCCTGATCCGCCAAGGAATCGCTGACCTTTGCCAAAGGGAAGCAGATACACGAGATTCGCATTCATCTGATGGAACGCGTTGAAGTCTGAAAGCCCACGCAATGCCAGCGGCGCGTAAGAATTGATGACGATTCCCCCACCGTTCAGATCGTTTCCGGTTCCTCCCGTTCCTTCATAGGGTCCAACGCGTTCTGCGGACGACGCTTCATCGAGAGATTTCGAGAAGGTGTAGTTGAACTGCCCCTGAACATTGGAGAATCGGACGTTATATGTCACCTGAAGCGCGTTGTAGTCCGAAGTGCCGATGTTCCGCCAGGAATACAAAGAGCTGAACTGATCGTGATAAAAGGCGAACGGTCCCAGCTTGCTGTTGGGTAGCGCCGGACTAAGACCAGTGATGGAGGCAGGCAGATCCATTTCGAACAGCGAGAAAGTTTCGTTGTGCGGAAAACAATTCCAGAGTTGATAAATGTTCTGGGTGGCTGTCGGATTGGCAGGCAGCGCGTTGTGGGGAGCGCAAAGGTCTCCATTGGGGTTGTTAACTGGGTCGTAATTATTCTTTTTTAGATTGCTCTGGGTGGCGGCGCCCGCCCAAGCGGGAAAAACGTTTTCGAAGAATGGGATTGGAGCGATTGCTTTCACGTCTGTGCCTTGCGCGGCGGCCTTCGAGAGCATCGTTGCCGCCTGGAAATATTTCGTGTTACTGGTCGGGTCCGTCAGGTTTGTGGGCATGCCCAAATCCACCTGCAACGGAAGCCGCCTGCCTATGCTACCTACGTATGCTATTTGTAGCGAAGATCGGGAGCTCAACTGACGCGAGGCTGAAAGATTAAACATGTGTGTGTATGGCGTCTTTACGCTCTGATCCAGGCCCCAGTTGATGGCGAAAGCGGTATTGCCAGGAGTGTATGGAAACCCGCCGGTTGGCGCCGGGCCGAATAGACAGCCTGCGTCATTCAATGACGGACAGGGCTGGGGCAAACAGGATTGCCCTCCCGAACCCGGTGTCAGACACGTGAAGCGTGGGGCATCGGAGGGCGATATTACACCTGCCGGATTGCCCAGATCGGTCGACAGTCCAAACGAGCCATGCTGATCGAAGCTGTTCACGATCGGGATGCCGAAGTGGTCATACATAATGCTGTAGCCGGCACGGAAAGAGAATTGATCTTTTTTACCGAGAACCTTGGAAACCCACCCCTCTCCAGTGTCGGGAGCCCACGCCATCGCGATTCGAGGCGAGAAATCTTTCTTGTCCCAATTCCACAAGCCGGGACCATGATTCACAGGTCCACCGAGAACGAAAGACAGCTCTCCGGCATTGTTTGCGGGCAAGCCCTCCGCCGCGAGTGCCGCTGACTTGTTAAACCAGTCGGCGGCGTTCTGGTTTGTGCATCCGCCACCAGCGGCCTCAATGCAAGGTGCCACCTGATATCCGTTTGTCTCGTACGGCGGAGCCTCAAGTACCCACCGGAGGCCATAGGTCAGCGTCATTCTTGGGTTTATGCGCCACGTGTCCTGCCCAAAAAATTCATAATCATTGATGGCATACCGCCGGTTGATTGGTGTTCCTTGGGGAAGCGCGCCGCCATTGCGCGCAAAATTATAGATTCCGTCGCCTTCTGGGAAAATTCCCATCGCAATTGTTGCCGCGCTGTCATAGTTAGGACCAAAGTTGCTGTCCACCGCCGGGAAATCATTGTTTCCCGGATCAAGCGGGCTCGATGTTCCGGCGATTCCACCAGTGTTCAGATAAACCGCATTCGTCTGAACATCGGAAAACGAATTTGCGTAGCTGGTGTGATTGTTGCGGATGATGAACAGGTCGGTGCCGAATTCGAAGGTATGGTTCTTGTGTGTCCAGTTTAAAGTTTCAGTGAACTGATTGACCGGCACGAAGAAAAGGGTTGAGCGCGTGAATGGCGTAATGCTGTCAAGGCCATTCAGAATGACGGCTGGATCCTTCGAAACGCCGGCGTCCTGGCCCCCCTGCCGGATAAAGCCCCAGCGAAAATCATTGATGAGCCTTGGATTGATGAGTGAAGTCAATCCAATCGTCACCCCTTTGCTGTCATCCAGAACGGTGGTCGCGGCAGATTGTCCTGGAAATTGCTGGGTTCCCGGCTCTTTAAAGTTCTGAGCCTCGGCGCGCGCGAACAGACTTTCAGAGCCACTGGAAGTGATGTGGTAATCCACGCGAGCGATATACGTATTGAAACTGGAATCGGCATTCGACGAGAACCGATATCCGAGAGTGTTCGATCCATCCCCGGCGTTCTCGTTTGATGCAGGATATTGATTGAGGATGTTCAGCACCGCCTGATTCACTCCGATGCCGAGCGGGTCAATCTGTTTGATTTGCGCTGGCCCCAGAGCGTAATAACCGGGTTGAACGTTGCTGACTCCATTCACTGTGCCTCCCGGACAATCTTTCGTGTCGAGGCTGCCATCATTGTTTCGTTGGCACAGGTAAACCAAATCGCCCGCCCGCAACGTCCCGCTTGGAACGGTCCGTAACTCGCTAAAACCCTGGGCATCGCGGCGCCCTTCGTAGTTAGCGAAGAAAAAGAGTCGGTTTTTCTTGATGGGTCCGCCGAATGTCACGCCGAAGACGTTGCGCAGCAGCTTTGGAGCAGTGTTAGATTCGCCGCTCGTGAGCTGTGCATATTTCAGAAACGGATCGTTGGCGCTGAAAACTGTGTTGCGGTTGTACTCGTAAGCCGATCCATGAAAACTGTTCGTCCCGCTCTTGGTGACGAGTGAAACTTGTGCGCCGCTCGAATATCCCGAATCGGCGTTGGAATTGGCGGTCGTGACACGAAATTCCTGAACTGAGTCCGGCGGCACGTTCAGAACGCTGGTAAATGCAAAACCATTGTTCTGGTCGTTGACGCCAATGCCATCGAGTGTCACGTTCGATTGATCGCTGCGGGTGCCGTTGACGGCTCCGCTTCGCGTATCCGTGTTCTGGTTCAGTTGATTGCCGAGATAAGCGACGCCGGGTTGCAGACTCAGCAGTTGTACGACGTTCCGGTCGGCAATCGGCAATTCCGCTATCTGATTCTCCTCAATCGTGTTGCCCAGCGATGCGTCCGTCCTGTTAATGAGTGGAGCTTCTCCTTCCACCGTTACAGAGGTTTCAATGCCCGCGACCTGGAATTTTATGTTCACCGTTGCGGGAGTTTTTACGATCAAGGTGACTTTGGACGTTACGGGTGCGAAGCCGTTAGCACTGGCTGCCAGCCGGTAGTCTCCGGGTGGCACCTCAAGGAATTGATACAGGCCAGCACTATTGCTGGTCGCATTACGCTGCAATCCGGTGGCGGCATCGGTCAAGGTGATCTTTGCGCCGGCGATGATCGCACCGGAGGGATCAGAGACGCTGCCATTCAGCTGGGTCGAAGATTGCGCCACGCAGGCCGAGACGAGGACAATCACCATCACACCAATGGAAATCTGACGTCTGCAAGAAACTCCGAGTCGAGACGACTGCCCGTTCAGTCCGCACCTGAGTTGTTGAAGGATCCGCACCATTCCCAGCCCCCATTCGTGAAGACTGTTAAGCAACATGCACGGAGTGAAATCAGGACACGTATCCCAAGTTCTTACCCGTTGCTAGCGTCTTCAGATTGTCTGTACTGTATTCCGGGTCAGATGGATGACCCCGCCCAGAGTGGGCGAATTATAGAGGAGGCAAGTAAGAATCATCCAGAAAAATCGCCCTGACCAGAATGGATCGCGATTTGCACCAAGAATTCGGGCTCAGGAGATTCATGATCGCCTGAGCCCGCAGCAACAAAGTTGCTCGTAACAAAAACCTGCCAAAGTTATCAAGAAGCTAGGTCGCGTCTCTTTTCAACCAACTCCTCCTTCACTCTTTCAAGAACCTGCTCGGGCATCACCCCTTCCTGAAGAACCTCTTCTTCAGACTCATATGGGCGATGTTTGATAATCCGTTTGGCGGTGGCTGGCCCGATCCCCTTTACGCTCATCAATTCTTCTTTATTAGCGGTGTTTAGTACCTCAGCAAGGGCTTCGGATTCTCGCTCAGCTTCCTCCGCTACCTCGTGCTCTGGCCCCATTTGCTGCTGGCGAACAAGTTCCCACACATCGCCCTCGTTCTCTTCCGTAACTCCCTGCGTTTTCACGGGCATCCTAATACCCTGCAGCCGGTGGCGCAGACTTCGCACTGCCTCCACAACTCTCGACTGTGACTGTCGGCCGTTCCGCGGCGCAACAAGCAGTCCAACGACAGCTCCAACTCCGACACCAACCAAAAAGTTCTTCATCCAGAGCCTCCGATACGTACGTGCTTCCTCAATGGTCCGGATCATCGTTCAAGAAATACATACGTGGGACACTGGATGTCAGCAGATTGGGGCCCGGAATTC
>JASLEQ010000505.1 GCA_030151135.1 Candidatus Sulfotelmatobacter sp.
CACGCAAGACCAGGTGGTGATCAACCCTTCGGATTCGCTGGAAAACGGACAGGAGGTCAACATCGCGCAGTCGTCGCCCGGGCAAGGAGCAAATCAGCCCGGGACCCAGCAACCGGCACAGCCGGAGAGCACGAGGCAGGAAGAGAATTTACCAGAGAAGCAAGAGCAGACCATGCAGAAACAGTCGGGCCAGCAAGGCAAGAATAAAGCTCCCGCCAAGAAACAAGGGAGCCAGAAGTGAAGCAAGGGTTTCAGGCAGCGCTTTTGGCATGTTTGATGTGGGCTGCTGGGTGCACGGTGGGTCCGCGGTACGTGCGACCTGCAGCGCCTGCACCCGCTCCGGATGCGTGGAAGGCGACGCCACCATGGCAAGCGGCTGCTCCGAAGGATTCCATCCCAAAAGGGATGTGGTGGCAAGTGTTTCAGGATCCGGCTCTGGATGCGTACGAGCAGCAGTTGCTCGATGCGAACCAGTCGTTGATTGCGGCACGGGACCGGCTGAACCGGGCGCGTTCGCTGGCAAGAGTGGCGACTGCCGACTACTTCCCACAAGTGGCGGCTGATCCTACGGGCGCACGGGAAAGAGGCTCGGGCAACCGGCCGCTGAACGGAGCGGCGCCGGTGATTACCGCAAATGGGACGCAGCCCGTGCTGCCCTACACGCAGAGCGTTTACACGATCCCCTTCAACCTGAGTTATGAAGCAGACCTGTTCGGACGCGTGCGGCGGAATGTGGAGGCGGCGAATGCGTCGCTACAATCCACGGCGGCGGATTTGGGAAATGTTCAGTTAGTTCTAACGGCGGAGCTTGCGGCGGACTACTTCACGTTGCGCGAGCTCGATGCCGAGTATCAAGTGGTGCAGGAGTCGGTCGGGATACAGCGCAAAGCTTTGGACCTGCTCAACTACCGCCACCAGGGAGGGATTGCCAGCGGACTGGAAGTAGCGCAACAAGCGACGTTGCTGGATTCGACAATTTCGCAGGCGGCGCTGGTGCAGGAATCGCGGGCGCAGTACGAACATGCGATCGCGGCGCTGGTAGGACAACCGGCGTCGAGTTTCACGGTTCCCGCGGCGCCATTCAAGCCGGTCCCACCTCCTGTACCGCTCGGAGTTCCGTCGGATGTGCTGGAGCGGCGTCCGGATGTGGCGACGTATGAGCGTGAGATGGCGTATGAAAACGCCGAAGTTGGGCTGGCTCGGACGGCCTTTTACCCCCACATCACGCTTAGCGGATCGGGAGGACTGGAGAGCACGGCGCTGGGCTCGCTGTTCAGCGCGCCAAGTCTGTTTTGGTCGCTGGGCGGTGATGTATTGGAGCCAGTCATTCAGGGTGGACGCAACCGCGCCAACCTTGCGGCGGCACGAGCCGCCTATGACGAATCCGTGGCAAATTACCGGCAGACCGTGCTGACGGCCTTCCAGCAAGTGGAAGACGGAATCAGCAATTTGAGTACGCTCGCGCAGGCCCTCTCGACGCAGTCGGCGGCCGTGGCGGACGCACGAAAAGCGCTGGAGATCGCGAACAACCGTTATGTGGGCGGAGTGACCAACTATCTGGATGTGATCACGGCGCAGACAACTTTGCTCAGCAATGAACGGCTTGAGACGCAACTTCTCGGGCAAAGGCTGGTTAACACGGTGTACCTGGTGAAGGCACTGGGCGGAAGTTGGGATTCAAGTGAAATCAAGAACGAGCAGGTTCATCCGAATCCCGGGCAGATTCTTCAGCAATAGCGATTCTCTCGAAGGGCGATGCACTCACTTTTGCTTGCTCACTGTGTTGAGCGGGGTGGTGACACCCGCCATCGCCGCCAATACATCAAAAACACAGGCAAAGTCATATTTGGTCCAGCCCATCCCTCGGGCTGCTGACAAAAATTCATTACTCACGGCGGTAGTGGGGAGGGGGACGTGGAGTTCGCGGCCGAGATCCATGGCGAGGCCGGTATCTTTTTGCATCATCTTAACGTCGAACCAGGCTTCTTCGGGCTGCTGCAGGATGAACGGTCCCCGATACTGGATCATGGGAGAGGCGACGGCGCTGTGAGTAAGCACTTCGACGGCGACGTCACGGGCTATGCCACTTCTTTCCGCGAGCAGAACGCCTTCCGAGAAGGCCAGCATCTGAACCACGAGGCTGAGATTAGTCGCAATCTTCATGGATAAGGCGAGGCCGTTATCGCCAACGTGGGTGACTTTCGGACCGAGATCGAGCAGCAGAGGCTTGATCTTGTCGAAGGTTTCTCTCCGGCCTCCGACCATGATGGAGAGTTTCCCTTCCCGCAGGGTGACCACGCTGCCAGAGACGGGAGAATCGACCATATCCGCGCCGCGGTCGCGCACCTTGACGGCCAGCGCGCGACTGACCTCAGGACTAATCGTGCTCATGTCGATGAAGATTTTTCCTGCGCTCAGGCCGGCAAGGAATCCGTCGGGGCCATCGCTGATTGCGTGAATGGCGGCATCGTTCGTGACCATGGCAAACACGTAATCAGAGGCTGTCGCAACGGCGCGGGGCGAATCGGCCCAGATCATCCCCTTCTGCAGGAGCCACTCTGCCTTGGAGCGAGTGCGGTTGTAGCCGGTTAACACATGTCGTTTCTCGAGCAAACGGCTGACCATGTGACTACCCATCACACCTAAACCAACGAATCCAACTTTCGCCATTTTTGTTTGCCTCCGCGTGCAACTATACGAGATTCACCTACTGCCGCTTGTGTTTACCGAAATCTCGCCTTCCCTGGTTGAACGCAGCTAATTTCAGATGAGTTGCTGCTTTTGCGCTGGCCTCGGCCTTTGTATAGTCTGGTCGCATGTCAACGAAAGTTGCGCTGGTTACAGGTGCCAACGGCGGCCTGGGCACTCATGTCACGCGAGGTCTACTGGACGCCGGATTTATGGTGGCAGGGCTAGCCCCGAAGATTCGGGCAAGCGATTTTGATCATCCTCACTTCATGGCGACAGCAGGGGTGCTCAATAACTTAGATGACGCGAGGAAGGCGGCTGAGACAGTTATTGCAAAGTTCGGGAAAATTGATTTGCTCGCGCACACGGTTGGCGGATTTGCCGGAGGGCAGAATGTTGCGGAGACCGACGATGCGACCTGGCAGCGCATGCTCGACATGAACGTGAACAGCACATTTCATATTTTGCGAGCGGTGATTCCGCACATGCGAGCGGCGCGATCTGGACGGATTGTGGCGATCGGGAGCCGGGCTGCAGAAAGTCCCGGAGCGAAAATCGGGGCTTATAGCGCATCGAAGGCGGCTGTGGTTTCGCTGATTCGAACCGTGGCAATAGAAAACAAAGATACGGGAATTACGGCGAACGTTATCTTGCCGGGAACGATTGACACGCCTGCGAACCGGGCGGCGATGCCGGGATCGGATGTGTCGACGTGGATAAAACCGGAGTCCATTGCCGACTTGATTCTCTGGCTTGCAGGAGATGCAGGAAGAGATGTGACCGGGGCGGCGATTCCCGTATACGGCCAAGGATTGTAGTTGGACTATCCGAGGCGTGTTACCAAGCCTCGGTTGTCATCGTGAGCGACGCAAAGAACCTATGCAATTTATGGGCGATGAGGCGCCGACGGTAAGTTGCAAAGATACTTCGGGCAAAAATCGCGCTCAGGCCGACAATCAATGAATAGAGGTCTCATTCTGGGATGGACGTAACCCTTTCGTAACCCTGTCGAGTGCACAATTTTTGTTGCACGTTAACA
>JASLEQ010000511.1 GCA_030151135.1 Candidatus Sulfotelmatobacter sp.
TTGCCATCTTTATCGAGCGTACCCACGGCTTCAAAACGCGCACTAAACGAATAGGGCGCCACCTCGGGGGTCGACTGGAGCGAAGCCGACGCGGACGGAGGAACCACGAGAGCTTTCTGATCGCGAATAATCGCCGAAAGATAGCGGTACGGGGCGCCATTCGGCGTGCTGTCGAGCCAGATCTGACCAGTGGGCAGGTTCACGGTCGTGATCACGTGGTTGAAGACCGCCGGCGAGGGCACGTCGGGTACCGGCGCTATTCCGGCTCCAATCAGAGCCGGGGCCGTAGAGAAGCCTTTCGCCTCAAGCAATGCTTCCAGCAGCGTGTCCTTGTCTTTGCAGTCCCCATAGGAGTTGGTCAGCACCTCCTGAGCCGCATGTGGCCGGTACCGGCCTATGCCAAAGTCGATCCCCACGTACCGGGTCTGGGTGGAAACAAAATCGTAGATGGCCCGTATCTGTTCTTCGGGTGTTGTCGCCTTGGCTGTGATCTGGTTAGCCCGCTCGCGAATAGCATCGTTGGGACGCGACTGCGGGTGGGCAAGCCCTCGGTACCATTCACCCACTTCCGCCCAGCTGTGGAAAGTGGTCCAAGCCACGGAAGGAATCTTGCGCCCCTGGCTGTCTTCATCTGGATCCTTGGGCGGAGTCGGTTTCGGGCTGTCCTCGCCACTCGGGCGTGGAGCAGGGATGAGTTGGGGGACAGTCCATTTGTAGACCCGCAGACCATTCCCTTCGTTAATCTCCGGTTTGTGGTTTGGACTCCAAACCTGCACGTATTTATCCGCCGGGAACTCCAACGTCAAAGTTTCGGCTAAAACCACCAAAGTTCCCGGCGGAGTAAAGTGGGCGGCGCCCCAAAACTGATCGGGAACTTCGGGCTGGTTGATCGCGGTATCCACTTCGTACTCCAGCGTGTCGCCCGCCACCAGCGAGCGCACCGGGATGTGCTTTTCCTTCAAATCGCTGTAAAGCGGCGCCTGGCGCGACACTTCGGTCGACATGTCCATCGCGTCGGACGCGGGCGTCTCGACAGTCGTCCCGTCCGCCTTGTGTACCCGGATGAACTGTATCTTCGGCGTCTCATAAGCGGAAGCGTACGAGAACGCGAGAACGCCGAATTTTTGCGCAGCTCCGCTGGACTGCACGCGCATCACTACGTGGGAATCGCGCTCGCCTGTACCATCGGCGTGCATCCGGTAGGTAGTGTCGTAGCGCTCGAAAACCAGGGCCTCATTTCGATATGTATCGCTTTTGGGCTGGGAAGGAGCCGGCGCTTGTGCCGGTTGACCATAACATGCAAGCGCAGCGGCACACATACAGAGACAGGTGACAACAACCTTGGAATAGCGCATATCCGGATGTTAATACGAAAAAACTAAATGACGTCAGGCGTCGCAAGAAGTTCTTTGTAGGATAAAACTCATTGGTCGCTCAGTAGCACAGAAGTTGCTCTGAGCTACACCGTTTGTGGGATTTCGCCCTCTCATCTAAGGGAACCTTCGGAGTCCGAGATCCGGTTCTTCATCGGCACTGCCTACGCTCCAGCAGGTTGTGATAGTGGAGAGTCCGGTGTCAGTCAGGGATATCCGCGGGCGATAGCGGCCGCGGATAGAATCGCACCGCAAACAGTCGGCGATCTTGGCTGCATCGACGCGAACGGCGCCCAAGGCGCACCAATACACTCTCCTCACGAAGCGGCTACAGACTGCCGATGAGGATTCCTCGCCGCGCGACTTGGCAGAAAGAAAGACCTTGCTCTGTCGTTTGCCACAGGAGCGGCATCGCTCTGTAGCGCTTGTTCGGAAAATGCCATAGCTCCTCCTCCGATGGTCGCCGGCATTCGAGCCTCGCATCGCGTTGCAATGGATCGCACTTCGAGATCATCTCGCGGTAGATTGTGCAACTCCAGCAAATCAACTCGCTGCGAGAACGAATACCAACTGTGGATCCAAGAGATTCCTAAGCATTCACGATGGAACAGACTGTAGGAGTCTTTGTTGGATTGTGCGAGGCCGGCGGGTCACCATTTCCATCTGACGAATTCAGCATGGCTTTATGGAGCGGCGGTTGCTGTACAGAACCAACCATTGCAGCCCAAAACCGAACAATCCCGTATTGAGGCAATCGAATGTTGCTCTCGCCGCTCTTGGGTGAGAGCGGGGCATTGCAGGTTTCCGGCCTGCTGCCTGCGCGCAGTCAACCGACCAAACCAGCCTTGAATTGCGAGATAGAACTGAGTCACTGCTCACCGTTGCCTCAGCGCTCCCGGAACTGGCCTGCCTGCGGACAGTGAAACTCCATGACGGGCCCTGCGGTTCAGCAAGTCACCCAAGCCCAGCCAGGAATTCCGGCTTGAACTGAGCAAATGGATATACATTATCTATGCAGTATGATAATGCATATCGCAGAGGTCGAGTCATGCGTAAAAACAAGGTGGCCAAGCGGTCGGCAAGCTGGGCGGTTCAAAAGGGGTCTGCCCACGAAATCGCGCCGCGCCTCAGGAACGGGAATTCTGAAGTTCTGGCCTTCGTTGCCGAGGGCGAGGACCCCCTCCTCAGAGCGCCAGGACATTGCCAGGATCGCGCATTTCAGTGACAAGAATCCGAGTTCACAGCCGAATCGATAGAGGCCAGGCCAGATCTTCGCGGTCCCTTACTAGGGAGTCGATCTTTACCCTGCTTACGCGCTGGATTGGGCGGAGGGCGCGAAGCCGCTCCCCGTTCTGGCTCGGATCCTCAATCTATTCGCTGACAAAACGATTGGCAGAAAGCATTCTGGTTCGGCAGCCTCAATAGTTACCTCAAGAACCGAATGCCTAAAGATCTGTTGAAGTCCCATCCGGAAGACGTGCTGCGGGCGGCTGAAATCGAGACTTCCGGCGTTCAGCACGGATAAACTGGAGCGAATCATTCTTCCGGCGGCCGGCAAACTCGAAGCGACGATTGTCAATTGGGTTTCGTCCCAAGTCCTTCTTCGCGTGCATCGCGATGACTATGCCCCTGACGCGTTCGATCAATCCCGTGCAAGCTCGGCAAAGTTCAGCCCTCTCGTCGTGGCTGGCAAACCAATTCCCACGCTATAGGCCGGCACCACCCTCGATTGCGCGCTGATGGAAACTGTGTTTCATGATGTCCCGCTCGCCGCGGGGCCAAAGCTACACTCAAAGGCGAAGCGTGTCGTGGGAAGATCCCGATCGACCCTACGTCTCAGGTCAGACCTGTTGTTGATCGGCCTCTCGACGATTTCCCTGCACAAACTCGGGATCACGCGTTCCGAACTAATCGACACGGATGCTTCTCTTTATCCGGAGACACGGTCCTGCGCCGGCGTTCTGTACCAACAAAACCCCACAGCACAGGGACTCAAATGGACATCACGCCAGGACGATACGGCGACTGCACTGATCCTGTTCGGTGACCGATGCCCGGCAATGATCTTGGAGGTACTCGAAACGTCAGTCTCATTGCTTCTCCCAGACCGCAGCACGTGCAACGAGGTTCTGTCGCTGGCGCGCCGATTGAGAGTGAATTTCGTGTAAAACGCGAGGATGACCATACGCGGTCAGCAGTTCCAAAACCCACACTGTTACGATTGATGCGTCACGACCCGCCCTCGGAAGCATTCGGAACTGTCCAGTTGAGATCGCCTGTACGAATCGGAAGCAAGCCCACGCAAAGCATAGCTCAAACCACGAGGACATCTTCAAACGGGCCAGCAATCCACACACATTCGCTAGATCGTGATCTTCCTGCTTACTCTCGGAAAATCAAGCGGGATCTCGCCCGTTGTTTCAATGCAACTGTCCGAGACCGGAACTTGGCAATGGAATGGGTGCCGGGTGATCGAGCCCTCCGAAGACATCGACGGCAACTTCACAATCGTGTCCCGTATTGGAATATGGGACCCAGAAGAGGCGAAGGCACGTAATCACGACGATTCGGCGGATTCAAATCCCATGCCGACCTCGGCTCTCACGCTACCACTCTTTCCCTTCGAATTCGGAACTGCGATTGCTGCGACGTTAGCCGGCGCGGTTCTCACTATTTTCACCTACCGGCCTTCGGTGGTCAGCGCAATTTGCCTCACAGGAGCCGCAGCATCGCTGGTCGCCATTATGCACCTTACAATCGCAAATGCTTCCTATCACGCGTGGCTACAGAGGGAAGGAGCCAGCGCGGCAATCTCACCAGAAGATATGTTCGGAATGGCGGCAAGGGACATGCCGAACCTCATCGTGAATTCTATTCAGTTTCGACCGGCAATCGGCCTTTATCTACTTTCAGGTGTGCTGTTCGGCGCGGCAATTGTAGCGTAAATCTCAACGCATAGGTCTTCTAAGCAGGTGTAAGCACAGAAGTCGCGAGCGTGCATCGGCGTGACTTGCCCGCAACATCCCAAGGACCAAACGCGATTAATAATTCTCCGCCGTCTCGATCCCGAGCGTTACCTGAACCGCGCCCTCGATACAGGTGCAATTGGCGGTGACACTTGACGAATACTGGCGGCACTTGCTTGTCTGGCCTTGCCCTTGCAGTCAATTATAGGTGCGTGGCTGTGGTGGACTAAACGACGGAGCAGAAAGCCCTCAAGGATAGCATCAGAATGCTCTGTTGTTGGCAACGACGCGGCGGCTATTTCGGGAAGGGCTGATCAGATCGTCGCTCAACCGGACGTTTGAGCTTTTCAGCGACGTTCGGCCGTGCCCTTTCATCAGAACTCCATACGTGATTCTCTGACCTTTCGGGGCAGGAGCGCACATTGGACACAAATCCGGGCCACCAGCGGGGATTGACCCTGCTGGCCTTTGCCATAATCTATTTCGTTTGGGGATCGACATTCCTGGCCATCCGCGTCGGCGTGGCAGAGATGCCGCCGTTGGTGATGGCTGCGATGCGATTTCTCGCTGCAGGCCTCGTCATCTGTGTGTGGCTGCTGGCGCGCGGAGAGCGATCGCCCACTCCGCGTCAATGGCTTTCAGCCTCGGTGCTGGGTTTTGTCATGTTTGTTGTCGATTACGGGCTGCTGTTCTGGGCTGAAACACGGGTGCCATCGGGACTCGCGGCCGTGGTATTGGCCACGATTCCCCTCTTCATGGCGTTGGCGGAAATCCTCTTCCTGCGAACGCAACGCCTCACGCCAAGCCTCATTCTGGCGCTGCTGGTCGGCCTCGCAGGAGTAGCGTTCCTGATGATCCGCTCATTGAACCTCGGCGGGGAGCCGGTCGACACATTGGGCGCCGCTGCGCTCCTAACTGGGTCCATCAGTTGGTCGATTGCCTCGGTCCTAACGCGCAAACTTCCCCTGCCGGAGTCGAAGGCGATGAGCGCCGGCGCGCAGATGCTCACTGGTGGAGTGATGTTGAGCATCGTTGCCGGATCGTTTGGCGAGTATCGCGATTTTCACCCCGGCGCAGTCTCATCCAAGGCGTGGTTCTCGCTGGTGTACCTGATTGTTGCGGGTTCGATCCTCGCCTTCACCGCATACACCTGGCTCATCCACCGTGAGTCGCCGACCAAGGTGGGAACTTATGCGTACGTGAACCCCGTCGTGGCTGTGATTCTGGGATACGTCCTGGGCGACGAACCATTGGGGATGCGAACAATTCTGGGGACCCTGTGCGTACTCACCAGCGTGGTGCTCATCACTCGAACGAAGGCAAGGCAGCCTGCTCCAGTTCCGGCGGAGAAGGCGACTCCGTAATGGTTGACGCCGTGATTCTAGCGGAATGCCAACGCTTAAAATGCAGATTCCTGTTGCATAAGGGAGTGCCGATAGCGGACCATAAAGAGTGCTTGCCGGAAGCATCCTGTCCGCGGAAATGGGCTCAGCCTACCGGCGGTTCGATTCAATCCGATCGACCTGACTTCCTGCCCGAAGCGTGCGGACCACGGGCGTATTCCAGGAGGGAAGGTTATGCCTACAGTCAAGCGGCGTCTGCCTGAGCGCCCCCACCTCGATGTCCCCAGGCGAGAAGCGCGCGAGCTTCTCGAAGCCTGTCTGAAGAGCGATCCGGACGCGCTGGAACGGACTCGGCGCCGTCATCCAAAATTCAAAGGTGCCTCGGATGACGCGGCGATCACTGGCCATCTCAAG
>JASLEQ010000513.1 GCA_030151135.1 Candidatus Sulfotelmatobacter sp.
GAACTTCGATGGGACGGAGTACCCTCATTGGCCGATGCCCTTCGGATGCTCAAAGAGCAGGCGGCGCGTACTCCAGCCCCGCAGTGGGTACGCGTGGTCGGCGGATGGAACGAGTTTCAGTTTGCTGAGCGTCGGTTGCCAACGCTTGCCGAAATCAACGAGGTGGCACCGGAGACGCCTGTCTTCGTCTTGCATCTTTATGATCGCGCGTTCCTGAATGCGGCGGCTCTGCGCGCTGTGGGATATACGAAGGACACACCCAATCCTCCAGGTGGAGAGATTCAACGCGACAAGCAAGGCAATCCGACTGGCATGCTGATCGCGCGGCCGAACGCAGCAATTCTCTACTCCACGCTCGCAAAGGGGCCGTTGCTGCCGTTTGAGGATCAGCTTGTCTCGACACGGCACTTCATGCGTGAGATGAACCGCCTTGGCGTGACCAGTGCAATTGATGCAGGCGGAGGAAACCAGAATTATCCGGACGACTATGGCGTCATCACCGAATTGCATCACCGCAATCAGATGACTGTGCGGGTCGCCTATAACCTTTTCACACAGCGTCCAAAGCACGAACTCGAGGACTTCAAGCGGTGGACTGGAAGCACAATACTTCACGAGGGTGATAGCACCTTCCGTCTCAATGGCGCCGGCGAGATGCTTGTCTATTCTGGCGCTGACTTCGAGGACTTTCTGGAGCCGCGGCCGAACCTGACCGGAGTGCTGGAAAGCGAACTCGATGCAGTCATTCGCCATCTTGCGGCGGCAGGCTGGCCGTTCCGCCTGCATGCAACCTATGACGAATCGATAGAACGCTTTCTCAATGTTTTTGAGAAGGTAAACAGCGATGTCCCGTTCAAGGGATTGCACTGGTTCCTGGATCACGCCGAGACAATCAGCGATCGAAATATAGAGCGAGTGGTCGCGTTGGGTGGCGGCATTGCTGTGCAACATCGCATGGCATACCAGGGCGAGTATTTTGTGAACCGCTACGGTGCGGACGCGGCGCGTAGAACGCCGCCAATCCGACGAATGCTGGAACTAGGTGCGCCGGTGGGGGCCGGGACAGACGCTACGCGCGTCGCCAGTTTCAATCCATTCGTTTCCCTCTACTGGCTCGCGACTGGAAAGACGCTTGGAGGGCTGGAACTCTACCCGGAGAAGAACCGGCTGACACGAGAAGAGGCGCTGCGGCTTTACACGCAAGGCAGCAGTTGGTTCTCTACCGAGGATGGCGTGAAAGGCGGACTTTACGAAGGCCAATTGGCGGACTTCGCCGTGCTGACCAACGATTACTTCAAGATCCCGGCCGAAGAGATCAAGTACCTAGAGTCTCAATTGACGGTGGTGGGAGGAGAAGTTGTTTACGCGAGCCACGACTTTCAGTCACTTGCGCCGCCGCCGCTGCCGGCGGCGTTGGACTGGGCTCCCACCGCGCACTATGGAGGCTATCACCAAGCAGAAGCGGCCAATGCTGGGCCACTGATTCATCACTGCGAAGGACATTCACACCTCATGCCGCATCGGCACAAGTTAGGTGAAGCAATCTGGGGCTTGGGATGTGACTGTTTTGCTTTCTGATCCAAGGCATTTCGGCGGCGTGATTCACACGTATGGAGGAAGCGGCAATGAAAGGTCTGCTCATATCATTTGCAGTCGGAGCATTTGTAGGCCTGCTGTATGGAGTTATTAAGGTGAAGAGCCCGGCACCACCCATCATTGCCTTGCTCGGTCTGCTCGGTATGGTGATAGGGGAGCAGGTAGGTGGTTGGGTTCACACCAGAAGTGCAAATGTGGCTCATGCGGCGACAACGTGCCTTTCCGGCAAGCGCTGGGATACGCCTGTCAAGGTAGCAGAGCAGGTTTCCGGTTTACCCCGGGCCGAGTGAGAAGTTGACTTGACCAAGTCTCTTTGTGCGGCAGCCATCATTCTGTTCGTCGGGCCGGCGCTCACTGCGTTGCGGGCACAGGAGACTGCGCCCGCGCGGGCCCCCGATCGTAGCTATAGGCTCCTTCGATCAGACGAAGACTGGAGCTTCCTTCGCGATAAGAATCTTCGCAGCGACGTCTGGGACCCAATCAAATATGTTCCCTTGCGGAAGAACACCAAAGACTGGTACCTCACCTTTAGTGGCGAGGCGCGGGAGATTTGGGAACAGATAGGAAATGACAATTGGGGCCAGTCTCCTTTTTGGAATGGCTATCTCAATGAGAGATACATGCTGAGCACAGACCTGCACCTTGGTCCCCATGTCCGCACGTTCCTTGAATTGAAGAGTGGAATCAATTCCTGGCGAGCAGGAGGTCCCCGGCCAATTGATGAGAAAAAACTGGACTTTCAAACCGGGTTTCTTCAGGTTGGCGGTGACACTTCCTGGGGATCCGTGCAGGTTAGAGCAGGTCGACAGGAACTGGAGTATGGGTCGGGCCGGCTCGTGGATGTGCGCGAAGGCCCCAACGTGAGGCTCAGCTTCGATGGGTTTTTGGTGCGTACCAAGACCCATGCCTGGCAAGTGGATGGGTTTGCGATGAGGCCCGACGAAGATAAACCTGGATTCTTCGACAACGCTCCAGATCATGCCGTAGGTTTCTGGGGCGGTTACGCAACCGGTCACATTCCTGACAAAATGCAGCTGGACCTTTACTATCTGGGCCAGGATCGGAAAGACGGTGCTTTCGAGAGAGGGACGGCACATGAAGTCCGCCATTCACTCGGCGCAAGAGTATCTAGGCCGGTCGCCAGTGAGCGCCCCGGCTGGGATTTCGACGATGAAGCACTTTGGCAGTTTGGCAGCTTCGGTGCGTCAGACATCCGCGCCTGGACCGTCGCAACGGAGACGGGCTATCGGATTCCCACGATTCCGTTGAAGCCGCGATTCAGCTCAAAGGCGGACATCTCCAGCGGAGATCATCCGGCAACGAACAGGTTGGGCACATTCAATCCGCTTTACCCCAAAGGCAACTACTTCGGCGTCCTAGCGACAACAGGTCCAGGGCCAATCAACTTCATTGACATTCATCCTCACGTTGAAGCATCCGCTCCGCACAATGTCTCGCTGTCTTTCGACTGGATCTTCCAATGGAGACAGAGCCTGGACGATGGCGTTTATGCCGTACCCGGCTTCCTAATTAGAGGTGCGGATGGAAGTCGTGCGCGATTTGTTGGAAACAGACCCGGCACCGAGGTCCGATGGCAGGCGAATCGTCACCTGTGGTTCCAGGGAGACTACGGAATTTTCTATGCGGGGCGTTTTCTCAAGGAAACACAACCCGGCCGCAATCTGAACTATTGGGCGCTTTGGGCCGGCTACAAGTTCTGAAACGGAAGCTTGATGGATTCCCTCACAAGAAGCGAACGTGTCCTTCATGGCTCTCTCTATTGCCTGACGTTCGTGACGGGCTTAGTCGATGCCGGCAGCTGGATATCAATGGGCCATGTCTTCACCGCCAACATGACAGGCAATATCGTCTTTCTGGGTTTTGCATTTGGCGGAGTGCCGGGTTTGTCTATTGGACGATCTTCCACCGCACTTGGCTTCTTCCTCCTGGGCGGATTGTTTGCCGGGAAGGTTGACTCCTTGCTCGGGGATGGACGGAACAACATATGGCTTGCGGCTGCCTTTGGGATCGAGACATTGCTTCTATTTGGCGCAATGACGGTCTCGTGGTACTTCGGACCTCGCGGAGGACCGCTTATCTCCACGGCACTTTACGGGATCATCGCCCTGACCGCACTGGCGATGGGGATGCGCAACGGTACAGTTAGACGGCTCGCAGTCCCGGAACTGACGACAACGGTACTTACCCTTACGGTCGCAGCACTGGCTTTCGACTTT
>JASLEQ010000520.1 GCA_030151135.1 Candidatus Sulfotelmatobacter sp.
ATAATCGGCTCTATGAAGACGCGCAACAGGCGATTGTTGAGCTAGGGCACGAATCGGCAGAGAAAAAAGCGCTGGCCGAGAAGGACGCAGACTCAGAAGAAAAGACAGAAGCGCGCGGCGGAGGTATCGGGGAGCGCGCGAAAGCCGCGGCTGCAGCGGACGCCGGCACGGATTCTGCTCCTCTAAACTCTACGCAGAGCGCGGCGACCAAAGCAGAGTCTCCTGAATCGCATTCCAGCCGTCTGCCGCGGGTTACGGCGATCCGGCACTGGTCGACCCCGGATTACACGCGTGTGGCGATCGATCTGGAGAGCGAAGTCAAGTTCGGATCGCAGCGGATTGCGCATCCCGACCGGATATTCTTCGACCTTCGCGATACCAAGCTAGCTTCCACACTGGTGGGCAAGAGCTTTGACGTGGATGATGGCTTTTTGAAGAAGATTCGCGTAGCGCAGTTTCAGCCCGGGCGCACGCGCGTAGTGCTGGAGGTCGACAACCTGTCGACCTACGAGGCGTTTTTACTGCCCAATCCGTACCGATTGATCATCGATATCCATGGCAAAGGCGACAAGGTTGCGCACTCGAAGCTGAGCAAAGAGGAAGTCGCCGCGCTGGCAGACGTCGAAGCTCCGCCCTCGGTAGAGGCCAAAGCTCACGTTCCGCGGCCAGAAGTCAAAGCTGATATGAAGGCGCTGGCAGGGAAGCCGGCGACAAAGCAGGAAGCGATTCACAACGATCAGCATAGTTCGGCCAGCAGCGACGCCACGACAGCGGATCAAGACGCCGCAACGGAAACTTCAAATCCATCCCAATCGAAAAGGGCGGAGGTCGAGGCGAAATCGACGCCTCCGGTTAAGAAAGTTATTGTCGATAACGACGACGATGATGATGTTCCCGCGCCGGCCAAGTCGACGAGCCGCCGGAGTGTGAAAAAGGCATCGCACCCGGCTGAAGGTGGGGCGAATGGTGCGGACGTGCCTCAGGATCCCGTTTCAGCTGAGGCCGACGAGAGCGCGCCAGTTCACACGAGCAGCAAAGCTTCTTCGAGGCTCAGTGCGCGGCGCAAGGGAGACGATCTTGAAGTTCGCGTGGCCAAGCCGACGGCTTCGGGGGATCGATCGTTAATCCGGACATTAGGGCTCAAGATCGGAAAAATTGTGATCGATCCCGGGCACGGCGGTCACGATACGGGAACCATTGGACCGGACGGACTGGAAGAGAAGGACCTGGTGCTGGAGGTTGGGCGCCGTCTCGGCAAATTGCTCGAAACGCGGCTGGGTGCCGAGGTCGTTTACACGCGCAAGGACGACACCTTTATCCCGCTCGAAACGCGGACGGCGATTGCGAACCAGCAGCGCGCTGATCTGTTTATTTCGATCCATGCCAACTCAAGCCGGGACCCCGCGGCGCGGGGTGTCGAAACCTATTATTTAAATTTCACCTCATCGCCGGACGCGCTGGAAGTTGCGGCACGCGAGAACGCGGTTTCCGAAAAATCGATTTTCGAGCTCGGCGATCTGGTGAAGAAGATCGCGCTGAAAGAAAAGATCGAAGAATCGCGGGAGTTCGCCGGGGATGTGCAGGAATCGCTTCACAGCGGGCTGGCGGCGAAGAGCCCGGCGATCCGAAATCGCGGCGTGAAGAAGGCGCCATTTATCGTCCTGATCGGCGCGAACATGCCGTCCATTCTCGCGGAGATTTCTTTTGTGTCGAATCCCAGCGACGAGCGCCGGTTGCAGACCAGCGATTATCGGCAGAAGATTGCCGAGTCCCTGTACCGCGGGATTGCAAAATATGTGGACGGACTGAGCGGTGTAAAGATGGCCAGCAAGATCGACAAAGCTGCCGGGCAATAGCTCGTAGTAAAATCCCACCTCAATTTCAGGTACTCCTACGGAATGGCCCCATGAAAAAGGTGCGCTACAACGTGGCTGTGAGTCTCGATGGGTACATTGCAGGTCCGAATGGTGAAGTGGATTGGATTCTGCCGGATCCGGAAGTGGATTTTGTTGGACTCTGGGCGCAGTTCGATACGTTGTTGATGGGACGCAAAACATACGATGTGGCGAAGATGCGGCTGGGTGAAGCGGCGTTCAAAGGCAGGAAGGTAGCGGTAGTGTCGCGGACGATGAAGCCTTCGGATCATCCGACAATCAGCATCATTTCCGAATTAACCCGCGAGCGAGTGAAGGCGTTACGGGCTGAAGCTGCAAATGACATCTGGCTGATGGGTGGTGGAGAACTGTTTCGTGCTTTCCTGGAGATGCATGAAGTCGATGCTGTCGAAGTGAGCATTATGCCGGCCCTGCTGGGAGGTGGCGTGAGGTTTCTGCCAAGCCCTTCTGTGCAGTCGAGATTGAAATTATCCAGCCACAAGATCTACCGTTCGGGAATCGCGAGCCTCGTTTATCAGGTAACCCGCTAAAGCAGAGGACGCTGCTGGGAATCCAAAAGCCGAACGACCGGCATTCTGCCGGTCGTCGCTCGCACGCACACGAGGGGTAAGAAGATACTTTAGAAAATCGGCTACTGGATCGAACTGCCGACTTGTGAGAAGACGTTGTTGGCATTCGAGCCGACCAGGCGGACGGTTCCGACCACAATCACCAGGATGACCGCCAACATGACGGAATACTCGGCGATGTCCTGGCCTTCCTCATCGCGCCAAAGCTGCTTGATCCATGCAAAAGACATACTCGTATCCTCGGACATATTCTCCCCTTTGTTTTAGACCAGCTCCGAAACGCGCGGGACGTTTGTTTGCGCGATCGAAGCGGGCTGTTGCTCAAAATTCATTCCCCAGGCTTCGCGGTCTTGTGCCAGGGCCCGAAGTCCAACCTGGAATTCGGAACTGCCTTTCATCTTCTTCGTCCAAACCACCCGGTACACCATCTTCCGCTGACGGAAGAAAATTGTGACCTCATCCTGCAGGTTCAGCTCGCGGCGGATTGACCCGAGACGCACGCCAGTAGCGGTGACGTCGAGGGTGTGTGCGAGCTCTTCAAATGCTTTCCCGCTGCCGTCGGTGCCCTTGATTCTTACTGGAAGAACCGCCTTCTTCCGTTCTCCGTGACGCTGGTTCTTCTCTGGACCACCCGTTTTCATTCCATTCACCAACCCTAGTTTGAGGTGTTTCCGGCCCATTGTGAATGGCCCCGACGGGTAGGTAGGAAGGCACGAGGGTAACCACCCTCGGCCGTAAGTGGTTCATATCCCTTGGGTGGGAATGGGATCCACGATAGGCGAAACTTTTCATGGCCTGCTGTGGTCTAATAAAGAGGCGATTTCGCCCGCTTATTCATGAAATTTCCCCGATTTCTCCTGCTTTTGACTGCTCTGACATGGTTACCTTGCGTGGCGCAGACAGGTGCAGTATCTGCTCCAAAAAACCCCGCAATCCTGCCGCATGATTTTGGCGGATGGGTGTTGCAAGGCACGACGAAGACCGGCACGGATCCGGCGGCTGCCGATCGGGCCAATGCTGAAGTGTTGAAGGAGTACCGCTTCTCGGACCTGGAGTCGGCCACTTACACGCGGGATGACGGCCGCACGTTGCAGGTTCGGGCAGCTCGTTTTGTCGACGCTTCGGGAGCGTTCGGAGCGTACACGTTCTATCTGCAACCCAACATGACGCGGGAGCAGATTGGAGATCAGGGAGCGTCTCTTGGCGATCGAGTTCTTTTCTATCGCGGTCACGTGCTGGTGGATGCGCAGTTCAGCAAAGAGAGCGCGATGTCAGGAGCCGAGTTACGCGAACTGGCAGGAGCGCTGCCGAGGCCTGGAGGAAACACTGCAAATCTGCCGACGTTTATCGAGTTCATGCCGCGCCGGGATTACGTGGCGAACACTCAAAAATATGTGATGGGGCCAGTCGCGCTGGACAAGCTAAATTCACCGGTGCCTGCTGCTCTCGTGGATTTTGGCGCGAGTCCTGAGGTTTCGCTTGCCCATTACACCACCCCGAGCGGGGAAGCGACGCTGATGCTGATTTCCTATCCAACGCCACAGCTTGCCGCGGACCACCTGAGGAAGATTGACGCTGCGCATCAATTGGCACAGCCGCAAGCGGGAATATCGGAAGTCACGGGATCGGGGACCTTTTTTGACAAGCGAACGGGGCCGATCGTGGCGATCGCGACCGGAGGGATTTCCGACAGCGATGCGAAGTCGTTGCTGAACCGGGTGAACTACGAGGCAAGCGTTACCTGGAACACTCCCAGTGAAACTACGGAAGTTCGAGATTTATACAAGCTGATTTTGAACATTGTCGTTCTGTGCGCAATTCTCGCCGGACTGGCGATTATTGCGGGAGTGGCATTCGGGGGCTTCCGCATACTCATGAAGCGGCTCTATCCGGATAGGATTTTCGATCGACCGGAGCAGATGGAGTTCATTTCTCTGCACCTGACGGAAACCGTGGTGAAGGGCGGATCGCAGGCGGCCGGCGACTCCTCGGAAGGACGTTAAGGCCTGTTCCGGGCGGTGTAAGTACCTTAGAAAGATCGGGTTACGACTTTTTTCCGCCATTTTAGGCCGATTTTGGGCCGGTACGGAAGCTGTTAACACTTTTTGTAAGTTGTTGAAAATAAAAGCATTTATTTCCCAAAAATCGCTTGACACCCTTGTTTTTGGGCTCATAAGATTTCGGCAGAAAGTTTTGACGGAATCTATTGCCTCCGTTGGAACTATTCTCCCTTGAAGAGAAGGCCGCCCAGTTGCCGGGTGGCCTTTTCGTTTGCGCGGAAAACAAGAAGATTGCACCTGATGAGGTGCGCAAGGGAACTCGCGGAGCGAATTTGCGTATCTGAGAATGTAGTTGTGATGTCGAGACGGGGGAACGGGAGGCTTCATGTTCTGCGACGGATGCGGCGGTCCAGTGCAGGCGGGACAGTCCTACTGCAGCAAATGCGGGAAGCAGATTCTGGGAACCATCACTCCGGTGTTCGCGGCGCCGGGCCGGGTGCAGCGGCATCTGCACTTGCTCGCGATCCTGTGGCTGGCATTCTCGGCATTCAACACGCTCGGAGGATTATTTCTGCTGATCCTGGGGAA
>JASLEQ010000526.1 GCA_030151135.1 Candidatus Sulfotelmatobacter sp.
AATAGAACCAGGGCAGCAAGGCCTCGAACCCACTCGCGCAGCGAACCTGAATTCGGTGTGCCGTTTTCTGAATATCCTCCGTGCAGGGCCAAAGAAAGGATTCCGCACATGAGGACAATCGTGACTAAAGTCGCGAAACCCCACAGCCACCACTCACGGCCTTCCAGAGTGCGGATCCAGCCCCTCCCTGTGTTTGGTTGCGACGACTGTGCTTTCGAAGTGATCCTCTTCTCGATGTCCTTCATTTTCCGCCCCCCACTGAAGTGCTACGTCCGATAGCACAACATGCTGATTACGCCGATTACTACTTTCCGTTACGTTCTTGCGATTGTGCCCGTACATGTCCTCACGTAATCTCGATTCATGGCGAATCACAGCAACCCGAAGACAAGCGCAAATGCCTTCCAATTGGTGAGCCGCCGGGGGAGCTTTATGAAATCACTTCTAAGCTGGGCTTTGTTCATATTCGTACTTTGCTTGACCGCAAGCGCGAAAGAGTTGCCAAATGCACCCAGTGCTACTTCCAATGCCGATCCCGGGCTCTCCTTCGTCGAGTCTTCGCCGGTAGTGCAGTCTTCATTCGCGGAACCTGTCAAGACCGTCGACGCGAAGTTCCTCAGTCTTGCCGTGATTTCGACCGGCAGCACATTCGCCGACTCCTACACCACACTATTCGCCCGCGAGAACTGGCTGGCGGGGAAAAAGGGCGTCTGCAACATCGAAGTACAGTCCGCTTATTTGTACGGAACGCACCCGACCGTGGCACGCGCCTACGCCGTTGCCTCCGTGAAGAGCGCGGGTTCCATCTTCGCGGCTTACTACCTGCGCAAGCATCACAGCAAGTTCTGGAGCGCCCCGCTCGTCGCCAATTCGATCATCGGACTTGAGGGTGTCACGCAAAATATGATGGCCTGCAATTAAGCAGGCCATCGGCCTCGCCGAAGCAATTTATTGCACAACTAACGTAAGATTCGTCGAGTGCTTTAACGTACCGGATGTCCCGCTCACAAGAATGGTGTAAGTGCCAGAAGCGGTAGTTTTTGACCCCGAAGTTTGCTGCGCGATGCCCGTGCCGCCTGCGCATCCGACAGCGAAGAGCAAGAGCAGTAAGATCAAAGCGACTCCGATCGAAGCCAGCCATTTCTTTCGGCGCCACTTTCCACCGATAAAGGCCAAGCCCGCGAGACCGAGATTCTGAAACTGAATCCAGGCAGCGTAATTAATCGGATCATGTCCACCGCGGCTTGAAGCAAACGAAGACGACGAACCTGCTGTCGAGATCGTCACTGTGATGGAAGATCCCTTTGCACCAGGAGTCGCCGAACTCGGCGACAGCTTGCAGGTTGCCTGTGACGGCACCTGGCTGCATGCCAGAGCCACCGAATTTCCGAAGCTCCCACCCACAGAGTTCACCAGCAACGTGTATGTCGCTGTCGACCCCGAACTGACGGTCGCGCTTGACGGCGACGCAGTCAGGCTGAAATCCGATCCCGTTCCCGATAACAAGACCGACTGTGGACTGCCGCTCGCGTTGTCGTTAATGACGAGGGATCCTGTTCGGACTCCCGTTGCTTTTGGAGAGAACAGAATCTGGAAAACACACTGCGATCCGGCCCCCAGGCTCGATCCGCAACTATTGATCTGACTGAAATCGCCGGAAATTTGCACGCTACTGATGCTTAAACTGGAGTTTCCCTGGTTCGTCAGAGTGACGCTCTGGGCGGCACTCGTGGACCCAAGCGATAATACGGAAAATACCAGGGCACTACTCGACAAACTTACGCTGGCGCCCGTTCCACTACCTTGCAAGGTCACGGTCTGCGACCCACCGGCGGCGTTGTCATTGAGCACGAGCGACCCCGTCCGCGTGCCAGTTGCGGTAGGAGCGAATTTTACGGCCAACGTGCAGCTGCCATTTGCTGCTACGGTACTTCCACAAGTGTTGGCCTGTGTAAAATCGCCCGTAACGGAAATCGAACTGATGCTAAGAGCTACGGGGCTGAGGTTCTGCACTTGAACACTCAGGGCTTGACTGCTTGATCCCACCGCCGTGGAGGCGAACTGTAATGACGTCGGGCTTACCGTAATGAGAGGAGCTGTACCGGTAAAGATCTTTGCCAGAAACGCATCCGTGTTGCCACCGAACTGGTTCTGGAAGGCTCCTTGGCTGACAGTCAAATCTGCGGAGCTAGTGGTGCCGGCAATGTAAACATTTTCGTCTGCATCGAGAGCCATTCCACTCGGACTCTCGTCGCCGCTGCCGCCCAAATAGGTTGAGAAGAGCTGCGCGGTCGCATCAGGATTGATTTCCACCAGCAGCACGTCCAGACCGTTGTTGTAGCCCTGTAACGAATTCAAAGTTTGAAAATCGGGGTCGCTCGTGGAGGCTAGTACATACGCATCCGTTTTCGAATCAAGCAATATGCTCTGCGGACTTGCGTAGTTGTACGGCCCCAGGAACGTCGAGTACAACAACGTTGATCCTGCGGGATCAAACTTCGTAACGAATGCATAGCTGCAGTCGAAACCGTACACCCCTGGATCGCAAAGGCTCGTTGTAGTCGCCGGAAACGTTCCATCGCTGTCGGCAGTTCCTGTTATGTACGCCGAGCCGCTACCGTCCACCGCGATAGATGCGATTGCGATCGGGTTCCCGCTTGATTCATAAAAGTACGTCGAATACCCCATCTCGCCATTACTCGTGAGCTTCGTGACATACCCCACATACGCATTTCCGCTGGTGCTGTTCGTCGATGCGTAAACTCCAGAGGTGGTTGGAAAATTGTAGGTGTTTGTCGTGCCGGTCAGGTATGCATTGTCATTTGCATCCAGCGAAATTGCGCTTACCACGCTGTAAGGCTGCGGCCAGCACGAGCTCGATCCGCAGGACTGGATAACATTCGAGTTCCCGGCCAGGTAGGTCGAATATGCCAGGGACGATCCGCTCTGGTTGAACTTCGTTACAAAACCGTACCCGCCATAGTTCCCGCCGCCGTTCGGAGAGACACTCGATTGATAAGCGTTCACCACCGGATAGTTCCGTGACATCGTGTACCCGGCAACGTACACCTGCCCGGAAGTGTTGATAGCAATGCTCGTCGGCTGATCGAAAGTGCTGCCTCCCAGGTATGTCGAGTAAAGCAGGGAGGAACCATCCTGCGAAATATGCGTCAGAAACCCAGAATAAGGTCCGGGTTGCTGTGGTTGATATGCACTTACTGTCGGGAAGTCGCTGGAAGTCGTGCTTCCGGTGATATATGCCTCATTTGAGCTGTCCAGAACCAACCCGACTCCATAGTCTTGACCATTCCCACCGATGTAGTCCGTGTAAATAACGCTCGATCCCGACGGATCAATCTTGCTCACGAATGCGTGATTCGCATTTCCAGGCAGTGGGTCTGCCGTGCCCGCAAAATCTGCGGAATCCGTATAGCCCGTAACGTACAGGTTTCCTGATGCGTCAACCGCCATTCCGCCGGCAACATCAAGCCCGCTCCCACCAAGATAGGTCGAGTATACGAGCACCGGATCGATGACGAGCGCTTGGTTGCGATCGTATTGCGAGACGCTGAATCCCACGTGCGTGCGATCCTTCATGACATACGTTCCCTTGATCGACACGCGCTGGCCGTTAGATATCTGATACACGACCGGGCATTGCACTTGAAGCGTACCGCCAGTGACCGTCAGCATGAGGTTTCCCGAGGCATCCAATGCAACATGTTTCGCCCCGCGAATCTCTAAGCCAATTTGGTCCGGCGTCGACCCCGGCTTGAGCTCAAAATCGTATTCGAGCTGTTGGTGATTGCCGTGGTAAACCAGATCGATTCCTGGATACACATTCGTGTAACGCACTCTCGCATAGGTAGGGATCCCGGTGCGCCAGTTTGAAGGATCGCGCCCGATGAAATAGTTCACGATCCCGGGCTGTATTGCCTCGCCAACGGCCGCTGGATTCGAGCTAGCACCTTGGAGTCTAATCTCCAATCGATTGGAGGCTGCGCCCGGCCCGCTGTTCGCACCCTTCGGCGTGCCCGTGGCAGACTGCTTACTACGCAGCGAAAGGACCATGCCGCCTGTCGTTAAATAGGTGGTGTACCCGCGGCCGCGGACCAGAAACTTTGCCTGGCTGGGCGCCTGACCTTGGTTTGATTCAAAGGTGAGCGGTAACCGCCCATATGTCTCCGCTTGGGATGAGTGTGAATTCTGCGCCCCAGCAATCTGGACATAAAGTGAAAGGGTAACCATTACTAATATTCTCGAGATGTTTTTATAGGCCATTGTTCGCATTTGAATAACCCCGCCGATTTGACTCGCTCTGAGAACTTACTTGGGGGAGGGATGCCGTTCGGAGAGATATAAAGCAGGGCAGTGGCCGAACAGGCCCAAACGCCGGCCTCATATACCATTGAGGGGCATGGACTTAGCAGAACAACGCTACGATGGGTATTAGGGCAGAAAGAATAGGCGTCCCGATTCTAGACGACGTCTATGGCATGGACAGCCGACAGGGGCAGACAAAGCGCCAAATCGTTATTCTTAGGCGGTATCGCTTTCTGATTCCTCTAGCTTCATCTTCGATAACATTTGATAAATTGTGGCGCGGCCGATCCCGAGAACCTCAGCTGCGCGGGCTTTATTCCCGCCCACTCCCTCCAGAACGCGCAGCACGTGACGGCGCTGCATCTCTTCCAGCGAGACCAGCGAATCCGAGCCTGCCGCCTCCTGATCGAACGATCCGCGCAGGCGCTCGGGAAGATCGTTTACGTCGATAAGGTTCCCTTCCACCATCATGCAAGCATTCCCGATCACATTTTCCAGTTCGCGAACATTCCCCGGCCAGGGATAACTCGCCAGCCGTGTCTGAGCCCGGCGCGCCAGGCCTGCAATCGGCTTCTGGTACTCCGTCGAATACTTTTGAATGAAATATCGCTGCAGCAAAGGCAAATCTTCCCTTCGGCTTGCCAGAACCGGCAGTGAAATTTCTACAACGGCCAACCTGTAGTACAGGTCTTCCCTGAATTGACCGTCTCGCACCATCTTCTTCAGATTGCGGTGGGTTGCCGCGACAACCCGTATGTCAACAGTCCTTGGAGTAACCGATCCGACTCGTTGAACCTGGCGGTTCTGCAAGACGCGAAGGAGTTTCGCCTGCGCTGAAGGGCTCAATTCCCCAATCTCGTCGAGGAAGATCGTTCCCTTATCGGCATGCTCAAACATTCCCGGTTTGTCCTGGATGGCTCCTGTGAAAGCCCCTCTGGAATAGCCAAACAGTTCACTCTCGACCAGGTTGTCAACTAGGGCTGAGCAGTTGCAGATCACATACGGACCTCGAGAAACCGGACTCAACCGGTGCATCGCTTTAGCCACCAGTTCCTTACCCGTCCCCGTAGCCCCAGTAATCAATACTGTCCTGAAATGCGGTGCGATCCTCCGAATTTTTGCATACACCTCAAGCATTAGTGGACTTCGCCCGACCATTCCTTCGAATTGATAAGCGTCTATGAGCTCCTCGTCAAGACGCAATGTCCGCTGCCGAACCTCTGCATCAGCAACCAGAGTCGCAATTCGGCTTCTGAGTTTTTCTATATCAAGAGGTTTGGTCAGATAATCGGCAGCGCCCTTCTGAATCGCTTCTACGGCGGACTCTGTGGAATAGTGCGCTGTTGTTAGAATCACTTCAACACCGGGATCCAGTGCCGTTATTTGTTCGAGTAACTCCATGCCACCGATGTTCGGCATGACTAGGTCTAGCAAGACGATTCTTGGACGGATGCGCCGAAAGATTTCAAATCCGGCTTCAGGATCCTGGGACGTGACGATCTCGACGCCTTGTGTCGCAAGGGCCGACTCAATCATCTGCAGGCTTTGTGGTTCATCATCAATTGCGAGCAACTTAAGAGTGGTCGGAGAGCTCATTCGAAACTCCCCAAGTGGCGGAGTTGTGAGTTTGAAACCGATTGAGATCCGAAAGATTGGAATTTAAACAGAAAAGAAACCCACGTTTGAAAGGTTGCCGCTAACAGCATGAAGTCGGCCTTTAAGGTTAAGTATCTTATCTTCCAAAGACGCTTATCGCAAAAGCTGCCATTCAAGTCAAGCCCAAATGCCGCCGCTTTCAGGAAAAGACCCCTATTCGATACTCCCGTAAATAGCCAATATTCAACCTTTAAGCTGAACTGCTAGTCCTGTAAGATCCATTCTGACATGCGCTCCGTGAACTGGAAGGCGTAGCGCTGCCACGGCGTCCCTTCAGCTTCCCTCCGAACAACACGGACGGATCCGACGTACTGATCATGGCCCGCTCCAGATAAGAACGCTTGAAAAGTTGACGATGGGTCAAGATCAACGGGGAGCGGGCACAAGAACCCTCCGGCGCTAACATTCTCAGTCGTCGTGAGTTGCTCGAAGGAATGCGAGCGTGCGTCCGTGCCCTTCAACTTCAGGACAATGCTCATTTTCACACGGGTATGCACCCGACGTTCGTGAGGACGGTCCCGCAGTTCATCGGCCAGAGAACCTTTAAGTTTCACGAAGTCGATTGGCTTTTCGAAGTATCCAGCCGCGCCCAGGGTACTCATATACTCGCGGTACTTTGCCGACGATTGGCCGGACACAACAAAGATGGGAATACGCGCCGTATAGCTCAGGTTATGAAAGCTCTGGCAGAGCTCAAATCCTGAGCAGTTGGGCATCATCAAATCTAGTAGAATGGCTCGCGGTTTGTGCTGCAGCGCGAGTTCCAGCGCCTGCACGGGGTCGCCGGTGTCTATGGTTTCATAGGTATCGGACAAGCGCATCTTCAGCATGCCGCGCATGGCATCGTCATCGTCTACTAACAAGATCTTTTCCATTTGTTCCTCCCCGTGAACTCCAGTATCTCGCTAGTTTGTAAGAGCGAGTGCATCACATCCGTCCAGGGCCTCTCGTACCTTATTCGTAAGGGCTTCGCGCGTGAACGGCTTAGGTAAATAGAAGCTTCCTTCCGCCAAAACCCCGTGTTGACCTACCATCTGCCCCGTGTAGCCGGACATAAAGACGACATGCGTGTCCGGGCGGTCTTTCAGCAGTTCATCCGCCAAAACTCGGCCGCTCATGACGGGCATGACTACGTCGGTTAGCATGAGATGGATTGCACCATGATGTTGACGGCTCACATCGAGTGCTTCCATCCCACTTTCCGCTTCCAGAACTGTATAGCCGGCCGACTCCAGTAATCGTCTCGTGAGTTTGCGCAACGAGCTCTCATCTTCCACCAAGAGAATCGTTTCATTCCCTTTGAGAATGGAGGAAGGCGCCTTGCTTTGCTTCAACTGGCGTACAGCTTCATCTGCTACCGGTAACAGAATCTTGAATGCGGCGCCCATTCCAGGCTCGCTATGGACATCGATATATCCGCCGCTCTGTTTCACCACGCCGTAAACCATCGACAAACCCAGGCCCGTTCCTTTTCCTTTTTCCTTTGTCGTAAAGAACGGCTCAAACACCCGACTGCGAGTTGCTGCATCCATTCCCACGCCTGTATCACTTACCGTCAACAGGATGTAATGACCAATCTGCATCGGGTAGGGATATCGCCGGGTAAAGCTTTCGTCTACGTAATAATTCGATGTTTCGATCACAAGTTCGCCGCCCTTTGGCATAGCGTCGCGCGCATTCACTGCTAGATTCATCAATACCTGTTCCACCTGCCCGGGATCAGCCTTAATCCTTGCCAAAGAGCCGTCGAGCCGCGTCACAAGGTGAATGTCTTCTCCAATGAGCCGCTTCAACATCTTTTCCATATCTTTGACAACAAGGTTCAAATCCAAAATCCTGGGATCCATTACTTGCTGGCGACTGAATGCCAGCAATTGTCGCGTGAGTCCTGCCGCCCGGTGCCCGGCCTTCAACATTTCGTCGATACAGGGCCGCATCGGGTTCTCCGTCGTCGTACCTTCCTGTAACACTTCGCCATAGCCAATGATTACGCCGAGAAGATTGTTGAAGTCGTGAGCTACGCCGCCGGATAGCCTTCCAATTGCCTCCATCTTTTGCGACTGGCGGAACTGTTCTTCTAGCCGCTTACGTTCTGTGACGTCGCGATTCACTACTACTAATCTCTCCACTCGCCCCGACTTCAACACGGCGCTGGCCCTCGATTCCAGCGTCCGCCAGCTCCCGTCCTTGTGGCGCATTCGATACTCAAGGCTTGTTCCCACGCCCGTTCGTTGCGCGTCGGCAGCTGCCTTTAGCACTTTTTCCCGATCTTCCGGATGAATCTGCTCGGATGAGGCTGTGCTTGTAAGTTCCTGCACCGAATATCCCAGGATTTTTTCGTACGAAGGACTGTTATAGAGACGTCGACCGTTGGCGTCAACGACCGCGATCATGTCGGCGGCGTTTTCCGTGATCAGGCGAAACAGTTCCTCCTGCTCGATAAGCTGCGTCCGGAATAGCTGAATCTGGAAATGCTGGT
>JASLEQ010000528.1 GCA_030151135.1 Candidatus Sulfotelmatobacter sp.
GACCCTGCGGATGAGCGTCAACCCGTGATGGACACGCTTTCGGTGACAAACAACATCAGTTCGAACGCTATGACGGAGTTGTATGTTCCTCCACACCGCCCAATCCTGGACTTCGCCGCCCCAGGCGTTATTTACGAAAGCAATCGAGAAAACACTGATCCGCGATTCGTCAATCCATCTGTGTTCGATTTTCGGCTCACGAGTTCAAGTCCGGCGATTCACGCCGGGCCGTCGTTGCCGGATGTCACGGACGACTATGCGGGCGTCTCGCGTCCCGGCAGGCCTTCTATTGGCGCGCTCGAGTTTTAGGGTAATAAAACGAGAGACACCATATAGGTGTCCCTCGTTGCCTGAAACGGAAAGGATGCTACTCGTAAGCTCCGATTGCCGGAGGTGAAGGCCTGGCAGCACCGGTAATGTCAAGGGTAAGACCGCTGACAGATGCACCGTTGCCTATCGCCGGGCTGCTGGGTTGAAGTTGAGCGTCAGGAGCCGTGGAATCGTATTGCGCGTTACCAGGCGAAACCACCATGGGGTTTGTGTTGTCGAGATTAGCGCTGGAAGACACTCCGGAAGGTACACTGTTCGCGATCGTACCGAGATACGTGATGTTCTTGACAAGGCTGCTGTTGGGATAGCTACTTTGGACAAAGCGAACGCCATTCTGATATGGCTCGTAGAAGATGTTGTTTTCAATGTGGAGTCCTGAGAGTCCCCCAGGCGCGTCCACGATGATGATTCCGCTATATCCATACCGGCCGGCACAGGATGAGCAGCTATCTCCATAGAAGAAGGTATTTCCTAAGATAGAGATATTGCTGAACGTGCCCGACGAGCCCCAGATCTGGACGCTGTAACCTTCCTCTACGCGCCAGAAGACGTTGTTACGAATGACGATGTTCGAAGCGCCGCCGGAAATGTAAACACCGTGGTCGTTCTGCTGGTAATACACGGGGTTCGAACAGCCGTTGACTCCAGGGGCATAGCGGCCGATATCGTGCAGGTAGTTATTTTCGAATGTAACGTTGTTATGGTAGAGGTACACGCCATCTCGTCCGATGCCGGTCGTGGTGCAATAGCGGCCGATGTCGTGGATGTTGTTGCCGGAGATGTCGAGGTACTGCCCGCCCCGGTAGTTCGAGATCGCGTCATCACTGAAGCCGTAAATCTCAAAGCCTTTAATGTTGACGTAGTTTGCGCCCACCGTGAATGCTTCGGCGGTGCAATTGGCGGGACACATTCCGGTTCCGTTGCCTCGCCCATCCAATACGGCGCCTCCCGGGTTCTGCGCCATGAAGGTCACGGGCGCTGACGCCGTGCCGCCGCGGGTTATGTTGACAAGGCTGCTGCCGACGTTGTTTGCGCCTGCATTACTGTATGTGCCGTTCTCAACGATAACGGTACTGCCGGGATTCACGACGTTGGCGGCGTGTTGAATCGTTGCGAACGGACGGCAAGCAGAGCCGTCGTTCGAATCGTCGCCGTCGGGAGAGACATAAAGCTGATTACTCGCGGAACCTGCTCCGATGGTCACCGTTGCCGATGCCGACACAGAGGTGTTGTAGACGCTGACAGCGGTGATGGTTGCAGTAGCGGCGGTTCCGCACCCGGGAGCCGTGTAAAGTCCGTCGGACGTGATGGTGCCAGAACTCGCGTTTCCTCCGGCATGTCCATTTACAAGCCACGTTACGCTGGTATTGGTTGTGCCACTCACGGCAGAGGTGAACTGTTGAGTTTCACTGCCGCTGAGCGATGCGGAGGTCGGCGTAATCGAAACACTGATCGGACCCGAAACGCCAGACAGCGTCACGGGCACGCTGTTGGAAGTACCGTCTGCCGTGGTAGCCGTTACGGTTACGACTCGGCTCGACGGAACGGATGCTGGGGCCTGATAAAGACCGTTTGAAGAGATGGTTCCCCAAGTTGCATTTCCACCCGCAACTCCATCCACGGACCAAGTCACTGCGGGATCCACAATGCCGTTAAGGGCTGCGGTGAACTGTTCGCTCTGAGAAGTTTGAAGCGCAGCGGTATTGGGAGAGATGGACAAAGCAGACGCGATCTTCAATATTCCTGAGCCGCGCAGTGCGATGACTTGCGAGGTTCCGGCATTGTCGTGAACGGTGACGGTTCCGGTTAGAACGCCGGCTGTGGTGGGGCTGAATTTTATGCTGATCGTGCAGGATGCACCAGGAACTACTTTGTAGGCGCAATTCCCCTGTCCAGCAAATGCGAAGGCGCCGGTTATCGAAAACCTGCTCGTGAAAATGAGCGACGCGCTACCGGAGTTCTTGATGGTAACAAATTGAACCGCGCTGGTTTGGCCGACTGAAACGCTCCCGAAATTAAGGGAAGAAGGAGACAGGGCGACGACTGGAGTTCCGGAGGAGCTCTTTGCAAAACTCAAAGCCGTCGTGAAAAGCCAAACGCAAATAAACAATCCTCTGCAGATTCGAGCTAATGACCTCAAAACAATCCTCCACCGGTTGGGTTGTGTAGCGCTGGGTGGTAACCCAAGGCGCTCACGTGGCGAAGCAACGCAATATGTGAATCTCTGCCTGCGGTGACAGCTATTCACGCAACACTGGAAGATAAGATTGATCAAGCTCAGGGTCGATTAGCAGAAAGGCCTAGCAGCCCTAGATTGTTACGCTGCGAGATAGTTAAGCTCTTAGCTCCATGAGGACATGACCCAACGGCGTTCTCGGAAGGGGCCGCCGGTGCATCCGATGCCGGGCTAGCACGTTTAGGGGACGCAGGCTGGTTTCGTTGCAGCAACTCCGGTTGGGATAAGACGGAAGGTTTTGCTTAACTTGGCGGCGACACGAGCGTCGGCAGCTTCTCTTGGGGGAACGGGTTGTACCACGGAAGAGGATTGTCCATCAGGACGTTGTTTGCTGTGCTAATTGTGCTGTCGTTAACGCTTAGAGTGACCGATCGCCGGTCTCTCATTCATCACTGACCTAGATTGGGCGCGAGATGTTTTCCCAAGAACAATGTGAAGCCGAACTCGATCGCATAAGCGCCGCTTACGCCCGCCGGTCGATCGCAGTTCCGATAAACCTGTACGATAACCGAAATCTCGCTACTCTCTACATGTCGCAGGAGCGGGATCGAGCGACGGTGAAACTCCTACGACGGCACGCCGTGGAGTCACTCTCCCGGCGAAGAATACTGGATGTAGGTTGCGGAACCGGATCGGAACTTCAACGATTCGTTTCATGGGGCGCCGTTCCCGAAAAGCTCGTGGGCATTGACCTGATGCCGGATCGTATCGCGACTGCGAGAAGAACATGTCCCGCGGGGATAACACTGCTATGCGGGAGCGCACACGAATTACCGTTTAGCGATGCTTCGTTCGACCTTGCCATCGTATCAACGGTGTTCAGCTCAATCCTGGATGAAGGCTTGCGCACGCGCATTGCTGAAGAAATTCGGCGGGTGCTCTGCCCAGGCGGAAACGTTCTTTGGTACGACTTCTGGCTCGACAATCCGGGCAATGCGGATGTGCGAGGCATCTCTGCTAAGACCGTGCGAACTCTCTTTCAAGGTTTTGAGATCCATTTGCAACGAATCACCGTTGCTCCTTACTTAGCGCGCAAGATCTCTCCGTATTCGCACCTTGCATACTGTTTCGTAGCTGCGCTGAAAGTTCTGTCTACTCATCAGCTTGGAATATTCAAGAAGTTATAGTCCCGGTCTTGGGGGAGTAAAACCAAATGTCGAATCACACTGTGCTCACGGATGGCCCTGTAACGGTCGCGCCGCAGATACGATTTCTCGATCTACGCGCCCAGTATGCCACGATCCGTGAAGAAATCCGCGAAGCCGTTTTGGCGGCGCTTGAGCAGCAACAATTCATCCTGGGTCCGGAAGTAGGTTCTCTGGAGGCGGAGTTAGCCGCCTATGTTGGCTGCGAGTATGCTGTCGGCTGCGCGTCAGGATCTGACGCGCTACTCCTGGCCTTGATGGCGCTCGGAGTGGGGGCGGGTGACGAAGTGATTGCGCCGCCTTTTACCTTCTTCGCTACCGCAGGAGCGATCGCGAGACTAGGTGCTCGTCCCGTATTCGTCGATATTGACCCCGAGACCTTCAACTTGTCTCCGCAATTGTTGGAAGCGGCGATCACCAGTCGCACAAAAGCCATCATCCCTGTCCACCTATTTGGTCTGTGCGCGGACATGGCTCCTATCCTGGAGATAGCAGATCGGCAGGGATTGCCAGTCGTGGAAGATGCTGCCCAGGCGATCGGCGCCCGGTATCAAGGCAAGTCCGCCGGAAGTATGGGGAGCATGGGATGCTTTAGTTTCTTTCCATCGAAAAATCTCGGGGGCGGCGGAGATGGAGGCTTGCTGACCACAAACTCAGCCGATCTCAATGAGCGATTGAGAATGCTGCGGGTGCACGGCAGTCGACAGAAATACAAACACGAATTGCTCGGTATAAACAGCCGACTCGATACACTGCAGGCTGCTATTCTGCGTGTCAAGTTGCGGCATCTCGAAGGCTGGACACGGGCGCGGCAAGAGAATGCAAGGCTATACAAGCAACTGATCGTTGAGTATGGGCTGGAGACGGTTGTGCGCACCCCGTCGGTGCCCGCAAACTGCACTCACGTCTATAACCAGTTCACAGTCCAGGTGCCGCGCCGCGATGCGCTGAAGGCCCATTTGCAACGTTGCGGAATCCCGACCGAGATTTATTACCCGTATCCTTTGCATTTACAGAGTGCCTTAGCAGAGTTTGGTTATGGGGCGGGTATGTTCCCGGTGACCGAACTGGCTTGTAGTCAAGTGCTATCGCTGCCAATTTTCGCCGAATTGTCTGAAGCTCAACTTCGTGCTGTAGTGCAGGGCATCGCCGAGTTTTTCCAGAGTGAAGTTGACTAAGTCTTACGAACTGCAAAACGGCAGCTCAAACACTTCGATCTGACCCGCAGGGGAGGTAAGGTACCCATTGCAACGGCAACATCAAACGCAGGCGATTGATGCAGAAGAACCCGCTGGGATGGAGAGGGGCGGTTGTGGCGCGGTAGAGCGTCACTTCGAATCCGCTGCCGAATATTGGAAGGATATTTACGATGACGACACCCTGCCCGCGCGTATCTATCAGCAACGGATGGTCACGGCGCTGCAATGGATCGATGATTTAGCGCTGCCAAGTTCGTCGACAGTTCTCGATATCGGCTGCGGTGCTGGACTTGCGACAGTTGCGCTCGCGGAACGCGGATACTCCGTAAACGCCGTTGACCTCGCGCCGCAAATGCTGGATCTTACGATGAAGCTGGCACGACAACGTCGCATTGCCGAACGGGTGCGGGTGCAGCTCGGCCCGGCAACCGAGATACCCTTTGAGCGTAATTCGTTCGACATTCTGCTCGCTCTCGGTCTCCTGCCATGGGTCGAGGATATCGGCACAGTAATCTCCGAGATGAGGCGCGTCCTACGTCCGGGTGGGTATCTGCTGATTAGTGCAGACAATTTTTGGCGGTGCGACCATTTCCTTGATCCCATGCGCAATCCATTGCTCCAGACTATTCGACGGACAGCCGCTCGCCTTCTTGGTGGCCGCGCTGGCCGTCGAACCGATCACGCCAAGGCGTACCTGCGCCGTCCGATCGAGGTCGAGCGCTGCACCTGGGAACATGACTTCGAGACGTTGAGGAGTATGACGCTAGGGTACGGCCCATTCTCTGTCTTCCATATTCCAATGCTTTCTGACCGATTAGGGTTGTCGGCACACCAGAAGCTTCAAGGACTGGCTGGCAAAGGCATCTGGCCATGGACAAAGTGCGGCCAGCAGTACCTGCAGTTGTCACGCAAGAGGTTGGCGCAGTGAAGCTGCTCAGCATCGTCGGCGCGCGTCCCCAATTCATAAAGGCTGCGGCCGTCTCGCGTGCCATTTCGGCCGATTGTGGGATCGACGAAGTTCTCGTTCACACCGGACAACATTATGACTATGGAATGTCTGAAGTGTTCTTCGAAGAACTCGAACTACGTCGCCCAAAATACAATCTGAGCGTTGGTTCCGGGATGCACGGGGCGCAGACGGGTACCATGCTCGCGAGAATAGAAGAGGTCCTGGTGCGCGAGCGTCCGACGTGGGTTCTCGTCTATGGCGATACGAACTCCACTCTCGCCGGCGCGCTGGCTGCAGTTAAACTTCACCTTCCAGTGGCGCACGTCGAGGCCGGGTTACGCTCCTTCAACCGAAGTATGCCGGAAGAGATGAACCGGGTGCTTACGGACCATGCCGCCGACCTTCTATTCGCGCCAACAAGGGATGCTTTGGCGAACTTGAGGGCCGAGAACCTTGGATCGCGAGCGATTGAGTGCGGAGACGTGATGTATGATGCGGCTCTGCACTACGCCACCCTCGCCGAACAGCGAAGCAGCTTGCTTCGACGCTACAACTTGTCGCCCAAAGAATACTGCCTGGCAACCGTGCACCGGGCCTCAACCACCGACGATCCGAACGCACTCGCTGCTATTTGCGAGGCTCTAGAGGAAGTCTCGTCGATCTTGCCCGTGATTCTCTCCATGCATCCGCGAACACGGGATGCATTGCGTGAGTTTGGCATTAAGTTGCGTTCATCGTCTTCTCTGCAGATCACCGAGCCGCTTGGTTACCTGGATATGATCGTCGCCGAAAAGAATGCGAGGCTGATCGCGACCGACTCTGGAGGTGTACAGAAAGAGGCGTACTTCCATCGTGTTCCATGCGTGACGCTGCGGGAAGAATCCGAGTGGGTCGAACTAGTTCAAAACGGATTTGCATATCTTGGAGGCATTCAACCGTCATCGGTTATAGCTGCGGTGCAACGCGCACTCTCAGCAACTCCCGATTGGAGCACGCGACTCTATGGAGATGGAAATGCCTCAAGGGCGATCCTGTCCGAAGTGCTGGCACGAACCCATCCGGCAACTCCGGTTGGGGCGGTTGGTTAAAGAAGAGTCATTACAACACGATCTTTCCCCCATAGTTTCAATTCCCCCCTTAATGTACTTCTCCCCTTATGTCTGTACCACCGGGCCGCGATTCCGGCCAGGCAGTACCATCTCTCGCTCAATACAGAGCTCTTGAATGCACACCAAACAACAAGCCAT
>JASLEQ010000546.1 GCA_030151135.1 Candidatus Sulfotelmatobacter sp.
CCGGCTCTTACAATGGCATTTCCAACTACCATTCCGCAGTGTTGATACTTCGCCGACCAGTCATCCACGGACTAGGGGCTGAGCTCGCTTATACATGGTCGCGCCTCTATGACGACCAGGATTCCTCAGGCTGGGGAAATCAATTCGGCGCCGTGTACGATCAGGACGCTTATAATCCCTCGGCCAACTACGGCCCCTCGAACTTCAACAGGCAAAACACATTTAAGGCGACCCTCCTCTATGCGGTGCCGCTCGGGAAAGGCCATCAATACCTGAGTTCGGCGGCAACCGATGCGGTGTTGGGTGGCTGGCAAGCCTCAGCTGCCATCATCGACTATTCGGGTAGTCCATTTACAGTTATCATGTCCAGCTCTCAGCCTGCTGGCACGTTGGGTGGTGATGGTGGAGATGGTAACTCCGCCGCAGCTCTCTATCCAAACCTGGTTGGGAGCCCCGGTGGCGCGCATTCGATCCAGCAGTGGTTCAATCCAGCCGCATACGCAGCCCCGGCGCCGCTCAACTTTGGCAAGAACAAGAGAAACTCGTTATATGGACCGGGTGTAAACGATGTCGATCTCTCGTTGGCCAAAAGTTGGGCTCTGCCAGGATGGGAGTCGGGCAAATTCCAGCTTCGGATGGACGCGACTGATCTCTTCAACCATCCAAGCTTTCAAGATCCCAACGCCACCATCGGCAACTCAGGCGTCGGGCAAATCACAGGAACAACAATAAACGGGCGAACCGTTCAGCTCGCGGGCAGATTCTCTTTCTGAACCGCAACTTGACGCACAAACACAGACGTCTACGCTGCGAATCCCTTAGCTCACGTGGCGGACATATTCGGGTCTGTTCACCTGCGCTGGAACCCATCCGGATCGAGAGCCTTCGGCGAAGGTTCTCGGTTCATCGCAGGCGGCGTGCTGTTCGGCATGGCGCTGGCGGTTGGTTTTGTCCCAGACGTTGAGGACTTTCGTTCGAAGTCGAGCCCAACGATCCCGTGACGTTGATCTTGGTGGGAGCGTTGTTCGTTGGCGTGGGACCTCTTGGCGTGCTGGGTGCCGGTGCGATGTGCGGAGAAGATCGATCTATATGGCGAACTCGACAGTGCCGGGATGCATCGGTGGTGGGCACTTCGGATCCAGCCCCGCGGGGGTAAAGAAACGCCCTTGCAGCAGGGGGATTCCAATCGTCTTCAGGTGATCGGGCTCCGTCCAGAAGTAGGGCGGGTGAGAAGCGTCCTGAAGTGATGGCGGCTGCCTAGTACCGATCCAGAACGTGCCTCCATAATCCATGCCTGAGAGCGGCACGGTATTACCACGGTGGGTTGACTTTACCCCCGGCGGCTTCTTTCAAGGGAAGATCTATGGTTTCTCTCGAGAGTTCCGGCGAGCGCTTTCGATTCGCCAGGAAGTACTCGTGGCACAACATTCCGGCGGTGCGAATTCTCTTGAACTCGGGCTGATCCCGGAGTCTATCGAAGAGAGGATCCTTGTCTATCGCAGGAAAGGAACAGTAGTTCTGGTCGACGGCGAACCTCAACATTCGAAGCGCCGCTTCCGATTCACCGCAATAGGAGAGGTGGCCGGCGAAGAAATAATCGACTTCCGGATCGTCGTCTGTCTTCACTTTGCCGGCCAGCGCTTCAATCTGCGACGCGGGCGCTTGCCGCGCACAGGCCAAAACCATTTTATAACTGTCCCAGTCAGGAATCTGCGGCGCCGGAATCTTGAGCGCTTCTTGAATGTTTCCCGCGCGCAAATACACGTCGATGGCATGAGCCTTCGACCATTCGGAGCTGAGATCCGCGCGAAGCAGGTTTCGCGAGCGCCTGTAGTCACCCAGTTCCATAAAGGTGGTTGAACACGCGCCCCAGACGAATTTCGCCGCGAGGAGCATGGTCAAATCGCACTCTCGGGCTGATTCCTCTAGCGAGCCTCCAACATCAAACGCCTGGTCCGGTTCTCAAGCACAGCGACTACGGGCCGGCGACAGTCAGCGCTTAAGCACCGAACTCAACGTCACACGTTCGGAAGTGCCGCCCGTAACCGCCGTAGTTCAATTGTTGACCCGCAGGACAGAGGTAGCTGTTGCTCTCGGGCTGGTAGGTGAAACGCTCCGGGCGGAACAGTGAACTCCTTGTGGGAGCCACAGCATTGCGTGTCGGCATGTACGGCGTGATCTGTCGGTCCAACTTGATCTTTCAGATGGAAGTAGTAGAACAGCGATTCCGAGCGTGTGCTGCCTTTCGATCGAGCATGCCCGGGGGTGTTGTCGGCGGCTCTCGGAGTGTATTTGAGCGGAATTGCCTCACGGCGAATCGGACCGACAAAGGCTAGCGATTCGCGATTTCTGCAAAGAATTGCCATGCCATCTCGGTGAAATTCAATGGCGGCGACAACCTATGTTGTGGCATCGCCTTCCCAGAGACACTGCCCTTCCATTCATGCCCAACATCTTTGACGAAGTCAGCGATGACTGCGACATCGCGTGGGCAGGCTTGCCACCGAAGCTGAATACCCCACTCTGTCTTCTCAGCGGTCTGTTTGCGGCAGCCGTCTAAGTAACCCCACGTGACCCAATTCCCGTGGGGCGTGGTGGCGAAGTACGGGCTGTTTGTCTCGAAGGCGGTGAACCGCTCGTCCTCGTCACCATGGATATCGAGGATGGGGACGGGCCAGGCGAGTTTCTCGGGTGGCTCCATGAGCGGGGTGGCCACTGCGACTACGCCGGCGACCAGGTCAGGATGGCGCGATGCGAAGAGCTGAACCATGCCAGAACCGCTGGAGAAGCCTGCGAAGAAGGTGAGCCTGCGATCCGGATCGTCTTTGCGAACGATGTCGTCGAGGACAGCGCGGAGATAACCGTCGTCGTCGACCGGGAGCGCTCCGGGCTGCAGGATGTGGGTTCGCGACCCCTGCATCTCCCAAAATGTAACGTTCTTCTCCGTGTCGGGCTGGTTAAGATTAGTCCTGACGGGGCTGGGAAATACCGCTAGAAATCCGTACTTGTCGGCTTGCTGTGTCCACCCATACTCCACGGATGTAGATTGAGCCGTGCTGGTGATTCCTCCCAGCATGAACACGACCGCAGGATGAGGACCGGCGTTCGGCGGCCGGTAGATCAGGTAGTCCCGGACATAATTATTGTGAGCGAATGGGCGCGTTTGCATTTGTGCGCCCGCGGGTGCGGCGCCGAGAAGGTAGATCACGGGAAAAAATTACGGCATACGGAGTTGGTCGTAGGCCAGATGCCCCTCGCGAAAATAGCCGGCGCTTGAAAGCATTCAAGAAGTGAGCGGACCTTTGAGACAGACGCAATCGTACCATCACGCTCTTACCTTTGTTCTTCCGGGCTTTACCGCGACGACCGGAGCGGCCACAGAGTAGCGTACCTTCAATGAAGTCTCGAGCACAACATGCTTCGCCGGTCCGATGTCGCCCTGTAGGCTCTAGCAGTATGCGGGCTGCCGTGGTCTCGAGCTGATATCCGGACTGGGATATAGAGGACAGCGCAGGGTTTGTGGTCTCGCACTTTCCAGATCGTCGAATCCGATCACCGAGACATCTTCGGAACAGCGTAGTCCTGCTCCACGTATCGCGGTGAGGACGCCCAGCGCGATCATGTCGTTGCCGGCAAAGATTGCAATGGGGCGAGGCAGGAATAGCAGCAGCATCATGGCCTTCAAGGTGCCTCCCTGCTTATCGAACGTCGTCTCCTGAATACACTCGGGCCGAAGCGGGAGCCGACGTCCGCGCCTGCCTCTCGATACGATCGCACCTGGACGGTGAGGTCGCTGAAAGTGGAGGGAATCACGATCAGCTCCGAGGGAAGGTAAGTGCGCAGTGCGTTCAGATGGGCGAGTTCCTTGGCAGGGGCGTAATCGGTGTTACAGAGGATCAGGGGGTAACCGTTGGAGAAGGCGAAGTCTTGCGCGCCGCGAACTACGGCAATAAAAAAGGGGTTGGTGATGTTCGGAATGATCATTCCGATGACGTTGGTCTGGACACGGCGGAGGTCCCGGGCAAATTGACTCGGTTGGTATCCGGTTGACCGGATAGCGTCGAGGACACGCCCTCTGCCGAACTCTCGCACTCGGGCAGTTCCATTCAAGACGTGGGAAACGATTCAAGGGAGACACCCGCGATCCGTGCAATGTCTTTCAAGTTGGCCATTGGCATCTCTCTCCAAGACGGGTCTGCGTGCAAAGTTGAAGAATCATTCAGAGACAGTGTAGCCATATTTTTGAAAGCATTTAATCGCAACAAACATTCGCGAAACTCCAGTGTAACCAGATTAGAAAGACCCGCCGTCACCGGAGGCGGGGGCCTAGGATGCTTGGTCGGTTTGTTCCACCTTGGGAATTACAGTTGACAGTGGTTCTGTCGCGAGTGATAGGATTCTTCCGCTCGCATTTTGAAAGCTTTCAACAACTCGGAGGTCCAATGAATTCACGCCGGCTGATCCCCCTTTTCGTGCTGCTGCTGATGGCAGTTCACCCGTCCGCATGGTCCCAGTTTGCGCAGCGGGGAGGAGTCGAAGGGACCGTCTTCGATCAATCTGGTGCGGTCGTTCCGGGTGCGCATGTTGTCCTGCTTGACCCGGCGCAGAAACAAACGCGCGATTTGACGTCTGATGCGGCGGGGCACTTCGAGTTCAATAACCTGGCTGCCGGCCAGTATCAACTCACCGCCAGCCTACAGGGATTCGATACGGCGAAGTCGGAGCCCATCTCGATAAACATCGGGGGGCTATCTCACTACGACTTCAAGATGCATGCGGGTTCGGTTCAGCAGACGGTCACGGTATCGCAGGAAGCGGGCGGTCTGGAAACGGATGAGACCAGCATTGATACGAATGTCACGACCCAGCAGATGGAAGACCTTCCGCTGAACGGGCGCAACTTCACGGCAATTGCAGCGCTGGCACCGGGGGTCTCGACTTATCCACAGGCGAATATCAATCCCGGTGGTACTTATTCCGTGGGTGCGATGTTTGCGATGGGAGGCACTCAGTTTACGGCAGGGGGATCATTCCAGGGCTCCCGGGACAGCGGCTTTTATGTGAACGGCGTCAACATCAACGACAACTATGAAAGCAGTATCAGCTATGAGCCTTCGGCCGAAGCGCTGGGAGCAGGCACGGTGCAGGTAGCGGACTTCTCGGCGGCGATCGGGCATGATATCGCGGCGCTCACGATGCAGACCAAGGGCGGCTCGAGCGCTTTTCACGGGGAGGCGTTCGAATTTTTCGAGAACACGGCACTCAATGCAATCAATCCCTGGGATAACGCCAATGCGATTATCACCGGGCAGCCGACGATTAAGCCTGTTCTGCATCGCAACCAATTCGGCGGGAACCTTGGCGGGCCGGTCTTTATTCCGAAACTGCTTCCCCAGCTTCGCGACAAGATTTTCTTCTTTGGAAATTACGAGAAGATGATTGAGGCGGACGGAAACCAGCAGATCTCCACCTCGGTGCCATCCGCAGCTGAGCGCATGGGCAACTTCAGCGAGTTGCTGCCGGGGGACCAACTCTATAACCCATACACGACCACGTATGATCCGGCAACCGGCGTTAGCATGCGCCAGCCGATTCCCGGCAACCGACTGGATCTCGCGACCAAGCCGGACGGCACGCCGCTCATCGATCCGAATGCGGCAAACATCATCAACGCTCTGTGGCCGCTGCCAAATGTTTCGAATGTTCCTAGCAACGAGGTGAACTATGTGACATACCAGTCACGTGGAATCTCTCAGTATCATCTCGATACGCGGTTCGATGCCAAGATCCGGAACAACGACTCGTTATTCGTGACGTGGTCGAAATCGAATGGCTCAAATACGCTCACCGGCGGGCTGCAGCCTGCGCAGCTCTATAACTTTCCGGTGGCGGACCAGGGATTCCTGGTGACGACCAATTACGTGCATATCTTCACGCCGAATCTCACCAATGAATTCATTTTTGGGGTAGGTGACAGCGCTCTCGTCACAATGGCTCCAAGCCAATTCAGGTGGACCAACAGCAACGCCAACCCGCTAAATTCTCTCTTCCAAAACACGGGAGACGGGGTGACAAAGGGTCTTTTCGCGGTGAATGTTTCCAACTCCGCTAACGGGTATGCAACTCCCGGCGCAGGCGAGGTGTTTCGGGCAGAGAATGAGTCGTACCAATTTTCGGACAACCTGGACTGGGTACGCGGCCGTCACACACTTACTGCCGGTTTTAATTACTTCAGGAAGAGC
>JASLEQ010000660.1 GCA_030151135.1 Candidatus Sulfotelmatobacter sp.
GCCGAGTGTGGGCCCAATCGCAGGGGCGATGACGACCGCGACGCCGTATAACGCAAATGCCTGGCCACGCTTCTCCGGCGGGAAGGTGTCAGCAAGGATCGCCTGCTCAGATGGCGCCAATCCACCTCCGCCTAAGCCTTGAAGTATTCGAGCAAAGATAAGAAGGGGAAGCGAATTTGCCAAGCCGCACAGAACAGAACTCAATGTAAAGATGACAACGCAACACAAATAGAATCGCTTGCGACCGAAGCGGTTGGAGAGCCACCCGGAGATGGGAAGAATGATTGCCGACGATACTAGATAGCTGGTGAGGACCCAGGTTGCTTCTACTTGTGATGCTCCGAGGGAGCCCCCAATATGAGGTAAGGCTACATTCGCGATCGATGTGTCCAGTACCTCCATGAAGGTGGCGAGGGTCACGGTCAGTGCGATCAGCCAAGGGTTGACCCTCGGGGTCCAAGCTACCTCTCTTGTCATATCTGATTCGTCCTTCAGTGCTCTGAGAGTTGATCAGGTCTGCCGTGCCGCTGAGCATTGCGAGCCATCAGTACAGTCCCGACCGGAACGAGCGACCTCCTCTGCACTTCGCGGTGACAGACCTGTCCCGTAGCCGGGCTATCCAGACGGTTGGTCATCCAGATGCACCGTGTCCTCGCAACACTGGTACGCGGTGTGACGGAGAGAGCCCCCGAAAGCTTTATATGCCGTCGTAAATGGAGTATCCGCGCTCTCGCCAATAGTCGCTTGGTTGCTGGGCGAGAAAGGTTATTCCTGTGACGGCCTTGACATTTTTCAATCCAAGCTTCACAGGAACGACCAGGCGTAAAGGGGCGCCGTGCTCCACCGTAAGAGGCTCGCCATGGAAATGCGTCGCCAGGAGGGACTGGGGATGTCTCGCTGTTTCGAAATCTAACGAGACGTAATAAGGGTCGGAGTTCCCATTCGCATCCAAGTTCACTGACGATTCAATCCGAGCCCACTTTGCACGCGACGCAGGTGGGAACGCTTGGAGCAAATCCGCAAAGCGTATTCCCGCCCACCATGCAATTTCGCTCCAACCCTCCACGCAGACGAATCGGGTGATTTCTTCATGCATCGAGAATCGGGAACGTAAGGTGCGGAGATCGAGCTTCACCGTGAGACCTGACTGCAAGCCATTGAGGGTGAGACCCCAGGTGGGAATGTATTCGGGCCCCGGCGTCACCCCGTTGTAGTTGTTCTTAAGCCCCGTTACCTGAGATCGTGAGTACGTCGGGACGAGTCGAGAAGAAGAATAGAGGGCTTCGGCAACGTCGTCGTCCAGATTGATCGCCCTATTGAGGAGCCATTCTTTCCCTGGCACGTTCAGCTTGCGCGTCAGACCAACCCGTTGCTGTGTTTGTTCGGGTAGTAATAAGCCTGCGGCGGTGAGCCCTGCAAGCGCACTTGCACCGAAGACGAGGACGTCGCGGCGGGTCCGCCGCCTCAACACTTCAGCAGGACCTTCAAACGCAGCCTCATGCTTCAACGGTCTGTGGTATACGACGCCCTTGTGTTCCGCCTTTGCGGCAAGCAATCTCTCAATGAACCTCATGCTGGCTCTCCTGTGCAACCCTTGATGACCAACCGGTAATCATGCTGCGAACCGTGTCCCATCCATCGGCTAACACCAGGACAACATGCGGTACGACAAAGAGGATGAAGAAGCACATCAGGCAGAAGTGCCATACGCGCGCAGCGTTGTATCCGCCAAACGCTGCCGTGATCCAGTGCAACTGAGCGGGTTTATGAATCGCCCAACCGGAGAGAACAACCAGTACACCTGCGACTACAACGGAAGCGTAAGCGACCTTCTGAAGCGCGTTGTATTTGCCGGCGTGCGACGGATGCGTCACTCTCTTCCGAAGAAGGAACCTGAACGGGAGTTGGGCATAGTAGCGAGCCACCCCAAGCCCCGCTAACAGATCGCCGCGACGCGGGATCAAGGCCCTCCAACCACCGCCAAGCGCGAGACCCACTAGGTAAAGAGCACCATTGGCCATGAATAGGTAGGCACAAAACCAATGAAGCCGAAGTGCTACAGCCAACATGCCTGGACCAAGACTTAGGTGGTTATAAAGCAAGTCTTGAGGACTGCTGTAGTTGTGTAAGACAGGCACGTGTGCACAAATCCAAATGCCGATGTCCGCAGCCCAGTCGAAGTTTCCCGTGGCATCCGTTGGATGCTGAAAGAGAGGAGCTGACCAGTAGATCGAAATTCCACTCAGGATGAGTCCCAGTAGCAAGGGGATCATCGTCCAATGCGCCCAGCGGACGAGGAAATGGTGTTTGCGTTGGATGCGAACCACGTCCACGGCAGGGGACGGCGCGGCATCGATAAGAGGGGGGATACTTATGGGCTTCATCGGGGTTCCTATGATCTGTCGCTCGGTCCCCTCCATGCGTGAGACCGAGCTGCAGCATTAAATAGCTATTTCGCCTGCAAAAGCAGAATGGTTTTTCCTTCGAGGCTGCCATCGTTCTGCTTCTCTGCAGGAATCAACACATGGTCGCCTGGCTGGAGCGGCTTTTTGGTTGCTGCGATCAAGGTGACCGGAGTTCCTGCTGGAATCTCAATCGTGACGCCGCCAACTGTCAGCTCGGAGGCATTTCCACTCTTACTGACTGCGCCGTTCGTCATTCGGGAACCGGAAGCCGCGCCCTTAGACTTGGATGATGCCACGACCGCGCCATTCGTCATACGGCTATTCGAGGGAGCACCCGAAGCTCCGGGCTGCATAAAGCTTCCCTCCGCAAGCCCACGGAAGACCTCAGGGAAGATCTTGATGTCCGTCGCATGTTCTTTGCCGTCCGAGCCCTTCACCGAGCCAACACCGATGTAGCTGTTCGCCGAGATGTGGGCCATATCCGATGGTTGCCCCGCGTAAACGGTCGCTGGCTGTGCAAGGTGAACCGTGACCGGACCTTGCTGGGTTTGAAGGCTGATTGCTGTGGGGCTCACCTCAGCGACGGCTCCGGCAACGGGCGTGACTCCGGGAGGAAAAGACTGGCCCAACGCTGCGGACCAAGGAATGGTGACTGCGAGAAGGGCGATAGAACAGCAAGAAAATCGCATGTGAACTCCTATGTTTCTGGTTTCGGTGTGGCGGCTGCGGTTACACCTATGGAGGCTCTCAGGTGAGCTGTTCCATAAGCTGGCGGTAGGGTTTGTAGCCCGTGGTTGCCGGGATCTGTCCCGGGGCACTGGATGGCTCAGGCGCTCCCAACCTCACTGAAGTTGGTTGATCTCGTCACGTCTTCCCAACTCGCGAACTCGGATCGGAGCGATTCCATCTCTTTCGTTACGTGGTCCAAGGCATCGGGACCAAGAAGCAAGTGAAGCGGAGGACTGGGCGTGTTCAGGAACTCCGCAATCACCTTTGCAGCTTTTGCAGGATCTCCCGGCTGTCGCCCGCTTCTTGCCTTGCGAGCTTCACGGATCGGATCAAAGATCGCATCGTAGTCGGCGATCTGTTGTTGGGTACGAACCATGGATCGGCCCGCCCAGTCCGTGCGGAACATTCCGGGCTCTATGGCGGTGACGAAGATTCCCAGCGGCCGTACTTCCTTTGCGAGCGAAGAGGAGATTCCCTCAAGCGCGAACTTGCTGCCGTGATAGTACGAGAGACCGGGCATCGTCATGAGACCCCCCATGGAGGTCACATTCAAGATGCGGCCCTCGCGCCGCTTGCGCATGTGAGGAAGAACAGCCTTCATCATCGCAACAGCTCCGAACACATTCACCTCGAACTGTCGGCGCAATTCATCCATCGAACTCTCTTCGAGAGTCCCTTCATGTCCGTACCCGGCGTTGTTGATCAGCGCGTAAACAGGGCCGATTTTGTGCTCGATTTGCTCGACTGCATCGGAGAGGCGAGTAGGTTCATCCGTCACGTCGAGGATTCTCGCAAAGGAGGAACCTGGTTGAATTGACTCGACTTCGGCCATCTCCTCCTTCCTTCGCACCGTTCCCACAACAACAAAGTCCGCACGCGTCAAAGCCGTCGCAAATGCTTTTCCCAATCCACCGCTTGTTCCGGTGACAAGTACAACCCTCTTCATGTCTCCGCCTCCTAACGATACCCACGGTCTCGTTATACATAGATACGATACCTGCGGTATCGTAGAAGTTGCAAGTTTTTATGGAGGAATAAATGAAAAGAACGATTGGCCGACCCCGGAGCGAGGCAGCTCACGAGGCCATCCTTAGATCGACTCTCCGTCTTGTGACCAAATATGGCTTCCGGGCTGTGACGGTCAATGAGATTGCAGCGGATGCCGGTGTAGGAAAAATGACTCTTTATCGCCACTGGCCAAATAAAGCAGCGGTCGTCATGGATTCCCTATTCACACTCATCGGAAGTGATACGGCGTTTCCGAAAGCCGCTACCGCGTTGGAAAGCATCCGACTCCAATTGAATCTGCAGGTTTCTTTCTTTCGAGGTCAAAGGGGAAATCTAATCCGATCTCTGGTTGGGGAGGCGCAATCCGATGCAGATCTTGCCGTCGCCTATCGCGAACGCTGGCTTAATCCGAGGCGTGAACAAGTTCGCGAAACCATCCTGCTAGCAATCGCCGAGGGTTCCATACGCGAGGACATCGACATAGACGCGGCCATCGATTCTCTTTATTCGCCGTTCTACTATCGGCTTCTGTTAGGTTCCGGTCCGCTCGATGAGCAATTCATTGAGCATTTGTATCGACAGTTCCTGGAGGGTCACAGAGTTCTTTCCCCTGCGAGGCGGCGGAGATCCGTAACGGTGCGCTCGCGATCGAAGCAGTAATCAAGTAGTAGAGAGGATTCGTCTCGGTCAAGAAGATTGATCTATGGCCCACTCAACCACTCGCGGGGCTACTTGTCGTCATACTTGTCGTTCGAAGAGGCTTCCGAAGCATACCGATATCTCGAAAGCAATCATCAGGTCGGCAAGGTAGTGATTGCGCTATGAACCCTGGAACAGGCACAAACCGACATCACTGCCGCTGGCTCCCGAAGAACCGAACATGATGGTTTTTAGCTCATTCGGCTCAAGCTTTGTATAGCGCCCAGAACTCGGCAGTTGCGGTTCTGAGAGTATCGACGTAGCCGCGTTCTGATCTAGACAATACGGTCTATTCTCTCGGTAGCGTCTCATTGAGGTGTCGCCTCGGGGACATTCCGAACAGTCTGTGATATTCGCGGCTGAACTGAGACGGTGAATCGTAGCCAACGGCATGCCCTGCGGAGGCGGCATCAGTTTTCGTGGACACCATGAGCTGTCTCGCCTCCTGAAGACGAATCTGCTTCTGATATTGAAGCGGGCTCATGGCGGTGACAGCCTTAAATTGGCGGTGAAGCGAAGCCGGGCTCATGCGAGCCATACGAGCAAGTGCCGGGACATGAAGGGGCTTGTCATAATTGTGCCGAATCCAGCTGATTGCTTTCTGAACCTGGGGCAGCAGATGTTTTGGCATGGCCATTTGGTGCAGCATATCGGCATGTTCAGATGTCAGAAGTCTGTAGTAGATTTCGCGGAGAATAAGAGGGCTCAAGTGGGCAGTGTGGGTTGGTGTCTCCAGCAAGCGTACGAGCCGGACAAATGGCTCAAGCAAGTCAGGAGGACACGGGCCTACGGCCACCCCTCTACGCAGACTTGTTGTTTGTATTCGACTCGGCAACTCCAACCACACGCTGGCGAGCAACTGCTGGTCCAGTTTGAGTGCCAACGCCAGGTATGGTTCTTCCAGCGTCGCATCTGTGATCCTTGCCGAAATCGGTAGTTCAACGGAACTAACAAGAAAGTCGCCAGCACTATATTCAAGCTCAGTATCCCCGACGACTAAGTGTTTGGCTCCTTGCACCATGATGCCAATCATGGGTGAATACACCGCTGCAATCATGCAAGAAGAGACTTTGTCGGAACGCATCAGCTTTAGCCCAGAAATCGCCGTCTCGCGAGACGGCTGTGCGGCATGTTGCTCAAGGAGGTCACGTAAATCATGCAAACCATACACTTTGGCAATTCCTTCCGCTTCCGCCGAACTGTGTGTCATCCCTCTCCATCGACTCTCTCGCGCACTGAGAGGATTGTGCAACAAGTGTATAGCTTTGGTCTACCACGTCGGCGCCGATCGAGCCTACTTTAAATTGAGCATTTGCGAGGAGCATTGATGAAACACAAGGCATGGTTTATCACCGGCGTGAGCAGCGGATTTGGTCTGGCACTCGCCAAGCTATTGTTGCAGCGCGGAGATCGCGTCGCAGGTACTAGCCGTCAGCCAGATCAACTCCATGACCTCAAAGCAGAATATGGCAAGCAATTCTGGCTTACGTCACTAGACTTAACCGATACAGCTAGCATCAGAGCCGCCGTAGAAGCGGCTTTCGGCCATTTCGGCCACATTGATGTCGTCGTGAATAATGCGGGGTACGCGCTCGTTGGGGCCGCTGAAGAGGTAACCGACGATCAGTTGCTCCATCAACTCCATACAGATCTCCTGGGACCAATACAGGTGATCCGAGCGGCGCTGCCGCACTTGCGGACGCAAGGCGAAGGCCGAATCATTCAGATGTCGAGTATCGGCGGGCAAATCGCCACTCCAGGTCTGTCCGTGTACCACGCAAGCAAATGGGGTATTGAAGGCTTTCTGGAATCAATCATCACAGAGGTCGCGCCATTCGGGATTCAGGCAACCATTGTCGAACCGGGCGGAGGGCGCACTGCGATCTTCAACGCTGGCCGCCTAATCAAAGCGCCAGAACTAGACGTTTACAAGAGCAGCCCCGCAAGACTGAGGAAGGAGTCCCTTGAGAGTGGAAGCTACGTTCCACCGGGCGACCCTTTCAAGATGATGCAAGCCGTGATCGATAGCGCGGACTTGGTTGAAGTCCCTAGACGCCTGGTTTCAGGTAGCGACGCTTATCAGGGCATCCTTGCAGTGCTGACGCAGCGTCTTGCCGCATTAGAAGCCCAGAAGGAAGTAGCCTTCTCAACCGATGCCGAGCGGCCTTAAGCAAGTTCGCAATTCAGCGCGTTTACGCATTCCTCCTGGCGGTCTAGTCAGCCTGCACCAATGCGAAGGATGAGTTTCTAGATCGGTGAAAAGCGGTTGGCTTTCATCCGCAGGCTGAGAGTAGCTATGGATGTTGATCCCCACCGGTTTCGGGCTTTGACGGCGGTAAGGCCTGTGGAGAATTTCGTCGCCTCGAGCACCTGATTCAGCACGGGACGACTTCTTGAGTGCTCGCCGAAAGCAGCCCCGGAGACGGAGCCAGTACAGCGCGCCCTAAAGGAACAACGGGGCTGATTAACGATTTCCACCGGCGCCCTGGCCGTTTCAAAAATCCTCGAAAAGTGCTTCTCGTTAGTACGGTAGATCCAACGGCCGGATCTCGCCGATCCGGCCGCTCCAAAAGATACAACCAGATACTCGCCGACTTCATGAACCACTCGGACAATAATGAGCCCCTCGAAAGAGCGAAGGAATAGATTGGTTTCAACCGGCCAAGATGGCGGTTTCCGGCCAAGTGGAAGGAAGACTAAAGACTTCCCAGATTTCGAAGAGCACTCCCAAGGAGAAGCGTTCTTGGGAGAACTACTCAATCATCATCGTAGACGGGACGCAAGTTGTTCTTGTAGACGGCGGCACCCACAGCTCTGCCCAAGTGCGCGCCTGCCACCTGGTCAGTTCGGAAGTGAATTCCGGCATAAACGCGGGCATCCGAGACGTCATCTGTAATCTGCTTAAAGGTGCTGTAATGCAAGACTATGTTCGGCACATCGGGGTTTGACAAGGTGATGGAATGCCCACCCTCGCCATAGATCCGCCTCGAGACCTCGGCTCCGCCGCCACTTCCGCTGCCATGATTCGATGGATAGCTCGGAAAACATGGCGTTGTGATAAACGGGAGGTAGTTGGGATCTGCAATAGTTTTAGGGTTGCCGTCTTTGTTCCCTGCGCGTATCGCAGTTTCGGGGCGCCAAAGGTTGTAATGGTACTTGTTGAAGAATGACACCACGAAGCTGTCGCTGATGGCCATGTTGATCAGGGCCAGAGCGCGAGCATTTTCAGACAGCGAACGCCTTTGTTCCTGCGCTACCTGCCGAGCGGCCTCATTGAACAGCAAAGTTGCCGAGGAGGCTCCGTAAAACTGGGCGACATCAGCACGATCTTGTGGGCGCTCGGCGCTGTCAAGGCTTCCCACCGTTTTTACCTCGTTGTAGGCCCGGGCATATCGATTGCTCGTCAGCGCGGGAGGAGGATCGAGGAGAAACTGATTGGCACTGGGCACACCGAATGGCTTTACGTATTGCCATTGAAAAAAGACTCCCACGGGAATTCCGCTGATCACAGGACAACTAGGTGTCGCCTGCCATTCACCCGCCACAGGCGGGCCGGGTATTTTAAATTGCGGAGGTGATGATGAACCGTCGTTAGCGCGCAGGGCCATCATGGCCGAAGCTGCAGCATCCCCTGTAGCTATGCCATCAACTTTGGCTTGGCCGTCCGGAATGGACGCCAATGAGTTGGCGCGCTTCATATCAAGGTCCGGTTTGCTGGCTGGAAAAGAGATGCTGAGCACGCGATAGGCCGCTTGGATAGCCGCTGCGTCAGCTGAAGCCCCTGGCGGCGCTAGGACGCTCCCCAGATACGGCTTGTAGTCGCCTATTATGGCGTTTACGGCTTCGAAGACAGCGAGTTGTTCGGTCGCCACGAAGCTCGCCAACGCGAATGGGTTCTGACCGTTCGCGATCGCCATATTTACGGCAATCTCGTTCCATTCCAGGACCGAATCGGCTTTCGCAGCTGCAGGCCCGCACAGGAGAGCCGCCGCCAACATGCATACTCCCAAAGTCCGCTTACCTAAACCATCATGGATTCTGTTCATTGTTCTGCCTCCGAATTTCGAGTGTCTTGGGTTAGTGGTGACACGCCTTCTTGCGGAAGAGAAGCTTTGCAGCCCGAGACCTTGGGCTAGAATTCGCGTGCCGCAAAGAAGGAACCGCATGGGGACAGGTCTTGTCTTCGCAACAGACTGATCACGGCTTACCCTGTGCGTGGCACTGCGGGGACCATATGGTGCTCAATCGTCGGTTGTCTGTTCAATAGTGCTCGCACCCTCCCAGAATTTCGTCGTTATTATCCTGGCCGGGTACTCCTTCCGCCATCTCGATCTGCTGATTGACCATGGTGGCCGACTGCTCTGCTTCGACCGCACAAAAGCAGCGTCCCCGTTTCCAGTGCGTACTAGGAGATAGGAATATGGAGGGAAATTGGCGAAAGATGAATGTAGGTTTGTTTTCGTTGTACGATGACACGACCCACCTGGGAAAGCTTTGCCCGCGAGAGAATCGGAAATTTCGGCTTGCGCGACTTGGTTTGTGTGGATTCTTGCAGGGAAGAATGATCGAATACTGGAACAGGCCGCTCCGTTTGATGCCGGCGCTGGCCGTTGCCCGAATGCACATTCAAACGGGCGTCCGCCGGCAAGGCGCATACGGAATACTTCACATAATTGATGATTTCCGAATTATCATGTCGGCAACGGACCCATAGGGTCTATGCGCGTTCCCGCAGTATTACAATCGCGACCCAATCCGTTTGAACGGCCCGATGCCATTAACTGATTCGCCCGAAATTGAAGCCCTCCTGGCCTTGTGGGGAGAGGGAGATCGGGATGCGCTGCAGGCATTGACACCACTGATTTACGACGAACTTTGAAGAGTCGCTCGCTAGCAACTGCCAGGGGAAATTTCCCCGCGCACGCTGAAGACCACAGCGCTGGTCCACGAGGCCTATCTGCGATTGGATCATCAACATTCGAAGCAATTTCAAAACAAGTCACATCTCATTGCCGTATGCGCTCCCTTAATGCGTCAAATCCTGGTCGGATACGAGCGCGCTAGACGGGCGGGCAAGAGAGGCGGCGGCGCTGACAAGTGCCCCCTCCAGGATGTTCACGATGATATGAGGGTTCGGCCCGTCGATCTGCTTGATCTGAACCGTGCCCTCGACGACCTGTCCCACCTGGATCGGGAGCAGGCTCGGATCGTCGAGTTGCGTTTCTGTGGCGGCCTTTCGATCGAGGAAACCGCAGAAGTGATAGGTAAATCGCCGGCGACGGTCAAACGCGACTGGTCTACTGCTCGCGTCTGGCTGTATCAGCGGCTCAGCGGAGAGGCTCGTGCATGACTCCGGAACGCTGGCAAGTCGTTCGGGGAATCCTCCAGAGCGCCATGGACTTGCGCATTGCGGAGCATTGCAGGCAGCGAAACCTTCGCCTTGCCAATCAGCAGCGGGAGTTACCGGTTTCCCTGGTGAATCGCGTTAAGACAACTCCACGGGACGCAGTCAAAGAGTCCCTCATCGGATTGGAGTTTTTCTGGCGCCAGCCCGGATACGATCCGAAGACGGATCCCATTCTCCGCGTGGAAGGGCATCGCCTGCGCCGTCGGCTGGAAACCTACTACCGCACGGAAGGCTCCGGCGATTCCTGGCGCATCGTACTCTTCTCATCGTTTTATCCGGCACAGGCTTGGACAGCCCGAATAGGCTCCTATCCGCCACGAGTGCTCGCCCAGTTATTCCCGCCAGATTCTCAGGGTCTTGAATGCGGAAATGTCAATGCGAACACAGTCCCGCATTTCTCTGGTTTGGTACTACTGCGAACATGGATTCGCCCCTGATTCTTCTTCACTAGCTCTTGAGTGATCCACAAACCCAAGCCTGTGCCGCCGATTCCTTTGGTTGAAAAGAAGGGTTCAAAGATATGGCGGAGTGTCTCCTCGTCCATGCCTTCGCCGGTGTCAGCAACCGTGATGCGTACGCCGGGGTTACCCTCGAGAGGCAGAATGGTATCGCGGCATCGTATAGTGAGTTTTCCCCCGGACCTCATGGCGTCATAGGCATTTGAAATAAGGTTGACCATGATTTGACGGACTTCTCCGTCAAAACAGAGCAGTGGAGAGGCTCTCCTGGTATCACTGGTCGGCGCTACTCCAGCACTGACAAATCGCGCCCGGTAGAGCGCAAATACTGAATCAACGAGCGTTCCAAGGTCAATAGCCACCCGACTGCTGCTCTGCTTATAGAATCGGAGAGTTTGAGTGGCAATTTGCGAAACCCTTGCCAACTCTTCCTGTGCAGTCGCAACCAGCTGCAGGCTCTCGGCGTCCAGAGGCCGCGATTGCAGCAGGTATAGAAGGTTCGTGACCGATTCGAGTGGATTGTTAATCTCATGGGCGATAGAGCTTGCCAAACGGCCAACCGAAGCCAACTTTTCATTCTGCAGAAGCGCTCGCTCAGAAACCTTTTGGGATGTGAGGTCGTGGATGATGGCGGAAAACGCGACCAGGACTCCCGGAGCTTCTAGATGTGGGGTAAGGCTGATTGAGATTTCGAGACAGGAGCCGTCTTTTCTGACACCCGTCAACTCCCTGACGACCTGAATTCCCCGACCAAGGAGAGCTATCGCATCCTGCATTTGGGACTTCGCATCTTGATTCAATAGAACCGCAATAGAAATTCCGAGAACTTCCTCGGATGACCAGCCAAACATGTGTCTTGCGCCTTCGTTCCAGCTTTGAATGGACCCGTCCTGATTCAGTCGGAGGATGGCATCGGAGGCTCGGCGCACAACCTCGGAGAGTTGTTCAGCTTCTTTGCGTGCTCTCAGCAGTTCTTTTTCATAGAGCCGGCGTTGGGTCGCGTCGAAGGCGGCGAGAAAAATCCCGGCGGGGGCGCCGTCCTCTCCGCGGCGCAGGACGGCGTTCACAAAAACCGGAATCTGCTCCGCTGAAGGCAGGCTCAGTTCAAGCGAGATTCCTGTCACCGTGCCGCGCTGAAGGAGTGTGGGCAACAATTGATTCTCGTAGAACATCGCCGCTCCCTTGGTGAGCGACTGCTGAAGGTGGATCTCAGTACAGGCCGCATTATCCATGCCGAATAGCGCTCGAAAGCTTCGGTTAGCGAAACGAACGGTTCCATCCATGTCCAGATATGCCTGGGCGCAGGGGGAGTGTTCGAAGAATTCAAGGGCTACATGCAACTGAGGTGCGATTAATCCGTTTGGAGGAACTGTTTGAGAGCGTTCGTTACGTTCTCCGGGGCACTCATGTGCGGGCAATGCCCGGTCGCATCCATCAGCACGAATTGGCTGTTCGGAAGACACTTGTGAACGTATTCTCCCACTTGACGGCCCGCAATCACATCTTTTTCGCACTGCAGAATGAGGGTTCTGACTGTGACCAGCGGA
>JASLEQ010000661.1 GCA_030151135.1 Candidatus Sulfotelmatobacter sp.
AACGATTTGGAGAATGCAAAAAGGATCATGCTGATACCGAATCCGGCACAGCAGACGGAGACCCACTTTGATAAGCCTTTTACTCCCGTGCGGACTGCGAGAGTCAACGCTCCGCCCAGCGCGCCAACGCCAGCCGCACCCATCAGGATCCCAAGCCTGACTGCACCGAGGTCGTGCGATCCGATCAGCGACGCAAACTCCTGGCCCCCACCATGCAGAATTTTGTCGGCGAAGATCGGCATCAGCACGACGTATGGCATACCAGTCACGCTAACCACTCCGAGCAGCATGAGAAGAGCTCGAATGGGAGCTGTTTCATTGACGAAGCGAAAGCCCTCGACAATGTGTTCGAAAGGAGAAGTGTGGAGAGACGCCTTGGCGGGCGCGTGAACGTTCATCATCAGCAATCCAACGATCACCGCGATGTAGCTCAGGCCGTTCGCGAAGAAGCACCATCCTTCACCCAGGCGGGCGACGAGAACGCCGGCCACCGCCGGTCCGATGACGCGAGCTCCATTGAACATGGATGAATTCAGAGCAATGGCATTCATGAGGTCTTCTTTGCCAACCATGTCAACAAGGAAAGCTTGCCGTCCAGGGATGTCGAATGCGTTCACGACGCCCAGTCCGGCCGCGAGCACAAAGATGTGCCAGACCTGAATCTTGTGGGTAAGCGTTAACGCGGCGAGCACAAATGCCAGAATCATGGACGCGATTTGCGTGGCGATGACCACGCGTTGTCGGTTGGACCGATCGGCAGTAATCCCACCCAATGGAGCAATGAGGAAAACCGGTATCTGACTGGCGAAGCCCACCGATCCAAGGAGCAGTCCGGAGCCGGTCAAGCGGTAAACGAGCCAGGATTGTGCGACCGTCTGCATCCAGGTACCGATCAGGGAGATCAGCTGTCCGCCGAAGAAAAGCTGGAAATTGCGATGCCGCAACGCCCTGCCGGCAGCCTGCCAGTTCAACTTACGGCTCTCCGCGTTTTCGCGGTTTGCCGGCGATTTGTCTGGAACGGAGGTATTCGGATCAGGCACGTTGGTTAGATTGGATAGTGCTACTTCACGTTTCAGACCACTATATCGCGTTGGATTCGGACTGAAGTTTTCCACAGACCGGCGCCGATCTTCGCCTCCGGAACTCTGGCATTTTGCCAGCAAGTTGAGACGGCTAATGGAGTTAGGGGAGACTATCGCCGTAACTAACTTGCAACTTCTCACGAGCGGCATCCCTGCGCTACATTAGCCGATGCGCTTTCCCCCGATACGCGCAAAGGAAGTGCCCCGATGATCACTTCTCCCGTACGTATCGAACGCCGTGTCGGACAGCGCTTCTCCTACCTTTTGCCAGTTTCGATTCACCAATCCGCCCGTGGTCTGGAAGGAGCCGGTTTCACACAGGACGTAAGCTCCCGCGGCCTATTTTTATTTACCGACCTTGATCTGAAGGAAGGCGCGGAAATCGAAGTCACTTTGCGGATGCCCTCAGAGATCACGCTGGGAGAAGCGATGCCAGTACGTTGCCGGGGACGCGTGCTGCGGGTATCGGTGCCAATTCCGCGAGCCAGTTCTTCGACGGGAACTGAGAGCAAGATAGGGGTTGCGGTCCGGCTGGATGGGTACGAATATCTGGCTTCGGATTCAATTCCAACGCTGAACCGGATATCCCCTGTCGCTTCCCCAAATGTTGGTGAACGACGCTTCGCCCGGCCGTAATCAACCAAGCACATTTCCGCGAGATCGCCTGAGGGGCGGCCATTCACAGCGTGGCACGAACGTTCTAGATATGCCACCGAGGTGCCTTTTCAAGAGTCCCAACCTGTCATACAATCATTGGCAATCAGATTCAGAGTTTAAGGCCTTCGGGTAGTGCGCCTCCCCAGCCAATCTTCGAACCGATACGGGACTTCCCTCGCGGAGGAGAGAGTTCGCTTGAGCAGGCACAATTACCTAGGTCACTTGGCGAGGGGTACCATCTCTTTTTAACATGCAGACACCGAGAGAAATCGGCGAGCACCGCGCTATGCATGGGATCGCAGTTGCCCTCCTTGCGGAGGACCGGGATCGATTATCTGCGTTGCACAACCGGCTGGAGGCGACGCAGCTGGGACGCGCGGTATTCAGCCAGATTGGCTATCCTGCCAGCCCCACCGACGACATACTTCGCCAACTTCAGGATTCGCGTGCCGAAGTCGTCATCGTGGACGTTTCCTCGCGAGAGCCGCAGCGGGCAATCCGTGCCATCGAACTGATTCGAGCAACAACACAGCAGATTGCAATTTTCGCGAATGGCGAGATGACGCAACCGGCGAACATCGTCGCCAGCATGCGCGCGGGCGCGGGCGAGTACGTGGACGAAGCGGCGGGGCCGGACGCATTGCTGGAAGCACTGACGCGTTTCAGTTCCTTAAGGACGCGTAACACATCGGGAGCGGGACGGGCCCGCGTTTTCACGTTCCTGAGCGCAAAGGGGGGGTCAGGGTGCACGACAGCCGCGGTCAATACCGCACTTGCCTTGCAACAGGCGCACGGAGACGTTGCGCTGCTGGATTTTGCGCCGATCGGACATGCCTCGCTCCATTTGAATATCCGGCCGCAGTTTGGCGTGCTGGATGCGCTGCAGAACCTGCACCGCATGGACGTTTCGCTGCTCGACGGATTGATGACGGAGACAAAAGAAGGTCTGCGTCTTTTGGCCGGACCGCAGCAACCTTATCCAACGGAACCGACGCCCGGCGAAATGGCCCGGCTTTTCGACCTGGTAGTGAGCCACTACCGGTACGTGGTAGTGGATGCTTCAAGCCGGCTGGATTCCAGCACCCGACTGCTCTCGGACCTTTCCAACGCTGTGCTGGTAGTGGCGCAGACCGATGTGGTGTCGCTATGGAGCGTCGGACGGATTCACAACTTTCTTGAGGAAGGCACCGGGCGGGACCGGCTGCGAATTATCCTGAACCGATTCAAGAAGATTCCCGGATTCACAGACGAAGACGTTGAGCAAGTCACGAACTGCAAGGTGCTTTGGAAGGTGCCGAACGCGTACCAGGTGATTTCTCCCGCCATCGATCACGGAACGCCTGTCGTGTTGCAGGATGGATCGGAGATCAGCCGTTCTTACCGCAGCCTCGCCGAGACGCTGGCCCAGGCTTCGTCGAACTCGGACGGCGGTCAGGATCTCGTTTATGCGCAGGAGGGTGGCCGGAAGAAAAATCCTGCTCGCCTGAATCTGTCTACGGCGCGGGGAACCGCAAACTAACACCGGCTGTTGTATGGTCGGATAGAGGCGCGTCCGATTCTGGGCAATCTCAGAAAACTACTTGCGAACCTCTGGAGCGGGGCCGGCGTCTTGCGGAAAAAGTTTGAACACGACTTCTCGAGACTGTGACCGCACCTTCTTGTCCCTGTCGCTTACGTTCTGCGTGAGAGTTCCTTTCAAAATGTAGTAGGCCTCGTCTTCAGCATTTCTTCCTTCACCGCGGTCAAAGGCTCCGCGGAAATCGAATGTCGTGCCGTGGACGATCTCGGTGGTAAAGCTAAGCTTATTTAC
>JASLEQ010000736.1 GCA_030151135.1 Candidatus Sulfotelmatobacter sp.
GACGAGAGGGTCGAACCGCCAAACTCAGAACTTACAAGCAAGAGGCGCAGGGGTGGCGCAACTGTTGATGAACTTTCCGCGCATTCCTTTCCGTCAAGACCACGTTCTTCCGAAGGATTGAGAGAGGAATCTCACGGTACAAAGGGCGAGGGCAGGACTGCGGCATGCGCACCAAGCGAAACGTATTCGGTCCACGAGGCTTGCGCGGAGGGCGGTTACGAGACGGCGGAGGAGGAGCGACGCCGGCAGATGTACCGAAGAAGAACGGTCAAGATGCTGGGGCGGTACATGAGGTACTCGATTGAAACCGGCAGGCTGCCGTCACTGTTGGGGAGAGAACTGTTTGCAGCAAAGGTGACGCCGTACACGGCGGTGACGTTTGAAGACCGGGTGATCTTCGTGCACGATATGGAAAAATGCCTGGATCGCCTGGACAAGTTCTCCAGAGACATCATTGCGAGGCATATCCTGCAGGAGCATGATCAGGCCGAAACGGCGCGGTTGCTGCATTGTGCACAGAGGACGATCCGGACATACGTTCCGATGGTGCTCGACTTACTAAGTGAGATTCTGCTGGAATACGGGGTGCTGACGCCGATCGAGTAATTGATCTAGAATTCTTGTCAAGGGGGTAAAATCGACAAATCTTATGTAAGTTGTTCTTAATACGGCGAAAATAATTTTTCAAAATTTGCCGGTCTACCCTGTCTGATTTGATATTCTAGATTTAGAGAGTGAGAAAAACAGAACCTCCTGTAGAAGGCGCGCCGAAAGGTGCGCCTTTCTTATTTGTGGTGTTGTGAATTCATAGAGGCGAGTGTTGGGCAATGATCAAGAAGAAGACGAAGAAGAAGAAAACGGGGAAGAAAGCGACACAGAGACGTGCAAAACCAAAAAGCAAGGAAGTTAGCCTGAATCCATCGGGGGTGCGGAAGGAGATCGCAGCGAAGGTGGAAGCGGAAGCTGATAAATTGGCTGCCGCGGTGATCGAAGAAGGAAAGAAAGGACAGCTAGCGACGGTGAAGTATCTTTTTGAGGTAGCACATATTTATCCGGAGTCATCCGACGGGGCGGATTGTCCGGAAAATGGGGAGTCGCTGGCGTCAACGCTGCTGAAGAAACTGGGGGTGCCGGAGGAACCGGTCATTCACGAGTTGTACGAGCGCGGAGAAGATATCGTGATCGCTCCTTTGTGCGGTGCGCCGGAAGAAGGCGAAGTCAAGAAGCCCGTTGCCGATTCAGAAGTGAAACCTGATCTGGTGGCGGCGGAGTAACGTTTGCGGAGAGGAAATCCCCACCTCTGGCAATACCGGCCAGAAGTGGGGTTTCCAATGAACAGTGTCGAAGGCAAAGTTTGGGCTGGGCATTAATTTAGAATGAGGTGAGCGGTTGAAGGCTGAGCGGGTTGCGATCTGGGTGGGGCCATCGTCATCGAGGGCCAAGTCGAAAGAGCCATTCGCAATCACCGAAGAGGTGTCCCAAACTTCGCGGAAGCCGAAAGAAATTGCGCGAAAGAGATCGCGAAAGAATCCTGAAAGATCAAATAAGGGCGGAATGGACATCACGTGGCTGACGGACCGGATCGCAGTGGGAGGCGGGATCTGGACGGCGGAGAATATGGAGAAGGTGGCGGCGGTCGGGATCACGCATGTGATTGATATGCAGATCGAATTTGATGACACGCCGCTGGGACGTCCACTGGGAGTGGATGTGCTGTGGAATCCGACCGACGATGATTTCGAACCGAAGCCACCGGAGTTGTTACAGCGCGGGGTTGAATTTGCGCAGAAGGCGCTGGACCAGGACGATGCGAAGCTTTTCATCCATTGCGCGGCGGGAGTGCATCGGGCGCCGATGATGTCGCTGGCGGTGCTGTGCTCGATGGGATGGAGCCTGGAGGATGCGATGGAGTTGATCGGGAAGCGGCGTCCGGTGGCGGACTTTGCCGATGTATATGTGCAGAGCGTGAAGAAATTCCTGGACGGCTCGAGTAAGTGAGAGTTGCGGGACCAAGTTGATCGGTGAGGCGCTTGATGACTTGGAAAGGATGTTGAAGTAAAACTGCTCAGCTTGAGGGTTGGGCACCGGATTGACAGAGATTCTGATGGAGGAAACGATGCGGGACGCAGGCCGCCGCCCAATGGGGCGGCTTTTTTGTTGGGCGCTGATGTTCGTGATAACGGCTTCCGGATTTCGGCTTTGGGCTTCTGGAGCGACTCCGGATAACGGCGCTGCGAGTACGACCGTAACGGACACGGTGTACATGGCGGATGGAACCCCGGCCGCGGGGACATTGATCATCACGTGGCCTGCCTTCGTGACTGCGGGTGGAAGTGCCATTGCGGCGGGAAACACGAGTGTCGCGCTGGGGGCGAATGGAGCGTTGAGTATTGCGCTGGCTCCGAATGCGGGTGCGAGTCCGGCGGGAGTGTACTACACGGTTGTGTATCAACTGGGCGCGGGGCAGGTGCGGACCGAATATTGGATTGTGCCGACGAGCTCTCCGGCGAATCTGGCCGCAGTGAGGACGACGCCCGGGGCAGGGCTGGCGGGGCAACCGGTCTCAATGCAATACATGAACTCGGCTCTGGCGACCAAGGCGGACGACGTTTCAGTGGTCCACCTGAACGGGCAAGAGACGATCAGCGGCGTGAAGACCTTCTCCAGCGCGCCGAATGTTCCGGCGCCCACGGGTGATGGCGAGGTTGCGAATAAGTCTTATGTCGACTCTGCCGTGAGCAATGTTGGGGCGGGTAACTATTTGTCGACGGCGGGCGGAACTATGGCCGGGCCGATCGTGCTTGCAGGAAATCCATCGGCACCTCTGCAGGCGGCACCAAAGCAATATGTGGATGCGGTCTCCGGAGGGAAAGCCGATTTGATCGCCGGCGTGGTGCCCTCGAGCGAATTGGGCGCGGGAACTGCGAATGCGGGGACGTGCCTGTTAGGAAATGGCACATGGGGCGCTTGCGGCAGCGGCGGAGGAACGGGGAACGTTTCTACTGTACCGGCGACTAGTCAGAACGTAGTGCAGCCCGCGGGAACACAGTTTTCGACGAACAATCTAGCCAACACGCGGTATGTGACAGCAAGCTGGAACTGGCTGCAGTCTCCGAGTGACAATCTGAGCGCGCCGGGGAGCAACACCCTTCATTTGAATCCGTGTCCACTGGGAATCGACACGAGTAACAATCCGAACGCGCAGTACGCGGTGTACATCAGCGGCAGCGGAACAGCGGAAGCTGCGCCAGTGACGGGCGGAAACTGCACAGCGGGAAATGCCGGGACGATTACGGTGCTGACCGCGTATGGGCATGCCGGCGGCTACAGTGTGGGATCGGCGAGTTCCGGCATACAGGAGGCGATCAATGATGCTGGGCCGCAGCGTGCGAGTATCGTGCTGCTGCCGGCGGCGGGCTCGACACCGAACTACACCGTCTATTCGACGGTCTATCTAAACTCCCGGAAGACCATGTTGACAGGTTATGGTGCGCTGCTGCAGTGCTTTACTCGTACGGCGTGTCTGATTAACGGTAATTACCTGGGAACAAGCGGACTTTATAACACGATCGCCGGAATGGAGTTTCTACCGGGGGTGAATGTAGATGGCGTGCAGATTGCATCGGTTGCAGCCTCTTCCGGAACTTACACGGTGACGACGGCAACGAACCATCCGTTTGTAACTGGAGACTACGTGATTATGTTTTATTCGAACTCCAGTACTACACAAGAAGGGCGTTTCAAGGTAACGGTGACTGGGGCCAACCAGTTCACTTACAACGTGGGAAACGCGACGTTCACGGCCGCCGCGTCTTACGGGTGGGCAGCGATTGAGGATGCCGCGATCGAAGACATTGCGGATTACGTGACGGTGCGGGACATCAAGCTTGCGACCGGGAACAACCAGTTTTTTCACTGGGGCATTGTGATCGGGAATGATCAATCATTCAAGCTGGATGGACTGACAAATGAGGGAAGCGGAGCGGTCATCCGTTGCACGCAGAACTTTTGCGGAGCGCTGGTCTACGCACGGGGAGATCAAGGCGCTGCGCCAGTAGTGACCGTTGACCATATGGAAGCGTCACTGCAGTGCGGCGGGAACGGCGTGCGGTACGCGTCGGGAAATACGCTGCACGTGATGAACAGCGTGATCCAGGGTTTCAATCAGTATGGAGTGTATTACGCCGGCGGGTTGCAGAACGTGATGATTGGAGGGACGTACCAGGAATCGTCAGGGATCTGTGCCAACCCTGTTTATCCAGGTTCGATTGGAGCGAACGTAGGAATCCTCACGAATAACGACCTGACCTATCTGGGCGACGATCCAATTGGCGGGCAGTTTCCGAACTTCCCCGCGGCGAACTCAGGAACGCAGCAGAACAACTACTACGTCGTGATTCATAGCGCGACGCGCGGTGTGCTGGGAATGTTCTATATCGGCAACTGTCTGACGAGTGGAACTGGGAACTGCACCACATACTGGCCTGAGCCCAATCTTGATGGGCTTGGAGCGGTCACTTATGACGAACTAAGGACGGTAGGAAGCACCGCCATTCCGCCGAATGGTGCGGGCTCGTACGCGATTGCGACCGGAATCAGCGGGACATGCTCGACGGCAGGTATTTGTACGAACGTCGATGCGCAGACTGGGGCCAGCAGCTATACAGTGCCAGGGGCAAACAACACGGTGAAGTTGAACTTCTGGCCGGGAGCGGTGGTGCTGGGCACCGCCGCGCACCTGAACATCAATGATTGCGGGCAGGCAAGCGGAATCGTCAGTACAAGTTACTTGCCTGCTATTTTTTGCAACCATTCTACGCCGGGACAAGGTGGAAGTTACACGCCATATTGGGCCACTTACCGGGAAGGCGACTCGGCCGGGAACGGAAACGGCGCCGTAGGCGCGATGTTGAAGCAAGCGGGGCCTGCATCGGGCGCGGCGCCTTCAGGATTGACCGGCCTATTTGGATTCCTGAGCACTTCAGCCTTGGGACAAACGGACATGCTGACCCTGGCGTATAGCAATCCATTTCTGACATTGGCCACGCCGGGATACCGGCCGAGCGCCGCGTCGAACGACACAGCAATCGGGTTCGACTCCTCGGGTGGCACAGGGGCAACCGGGGTGCAACTGGCATTCCGAGCTCCCGTGGCGATCTCAGAATACATTGGCTCGGTATTCGATAACGGTAGTTACAAAGAGCGGCTGACGGGAAGCGGTAAGACGTTCAATGTTCCGGTAACCATTAATGGAAACCTGACCGTGACCGGGACATGCAATGGCTGTGGCGGAAGCGGCGGTGGAAGTATGACCTGGCCTGGCTCGGCGGGAATCCCGGTGTACAGCGGATCATCGAGTTGGGGCTCGTCGGTGGCGGCTCCGTCGAGTGCGATCGTTGGAATATCGGACACGCAGTCACTTACTAATAAGACGGTAGATGGGGTAAGTCCTGGGACATTCGCATATCTCGATGCGACTTCGAGTGTGCAAGGGCAATTGAATGGGAAGGCGCCGCTGGCGTCCCCGACGTTTACGGGAATCGTATCGGTGCCGGTGATGGGATCGACGCAGTGTCTGCATGTGAATGCGAGCGGCGTGGTCTCAGGGACGGGATCGGATTGCGGCAGCGGAGGCGGGGCCGCGGGATCGGGAGTGGTGAATAGCGGTGTGGGGTCG
>JASLEQ010000760.1 GCA_030151135.1 Candidatus Sulfotelmatobacter sp.
GGCTCTGGTGAAAAACAGTCTCAGCGCGCATTCCGGCCATCACCGGGTGCCGTACAACTGCTTCGGCGCGTCCCTAATACCTTCGGCGTAGATTCTTATCCTCCGACCAACGTAATAGCTACGCAGCATCCGAATCTATCCGATATTGATTCCACCGCTCAATTGTGCCGATCATGATGCGCAGCTAACATCCCGCCTGAGGTGTCGGACTGCCTGTAGTCACCTCTCGAGACCGGACCTAGCCATACTCAGTGGGTCTGTACCAGTCTTGCCGAACCTTGTGGCGAAACCGTAACTTAATCCAGTTTGCTTCCTATATGGACGCAAGCAGAAAAGAGACTAATTCATGAAAGCACTTGTCTACCACGGCCCGCGAAATGTCTCGGTCGACAATGTCGCCGATGCCAAGATCGAAAAGCCGACGGATGTCCTCGTCCGAATCACTACCACCAATATCTGCGGTTCTGACCTACATATGTACGAAGGTCGCACTGATATGGAACAAGGACGGGTTCTCGGTCATGAGAACCTGGGTGAGGTCATCGAGATCGGTAAAGGAGTTGACCGCGTGAAGGTTGGCGACCGCGTTGCGCTGCCGTTCAACATTGGCTGTGGTTTTTGTGCCAATTGTGAGCGCGGGTTGTCCGCGTTTTGCCTCACCACCGCGGACCGCAGCAAGATACCGAACATGGCTGGCGCCGCATATGGGTTTGCGGACATGGGCCCGTACAACGGGGGTCAAGCCGAACTTCTTCGCGTTCCTTACGGCGACTATAACTGTTTGGTCTTGCCCGAAGATGCTGAAGAGAAAGAACGAGACTACGTGATGCTCTCCGATATATTCCCCACGGGTTGGCACTCCACCCGACTCGCCCGCCTCGCCCCGGGAGATTCCGTGGTGATCTACGGCTCTGGCCCAGTCGGCCTGATGGCCACGCTTTCCGCTCGCATTCAAGGCGCAAGTCAGATCTTTGTCGTAGATCACAACACTGACCGGCTCAAGGTTGCCAAACAACTCGGCGGCATTCCTATCGTGGAGGACGAGGGCCGGGAGGTTGAACAGATTCTCCAAGCCACCCGAGGAGAGGGCACCGATTGTGGCTGCGAGTGCATCGGTTATCAGTGCCACACCCCCAAGGGCCAAGAGGTGCCAAATCTTGTCATGAACTCGCTCGTCAACGCTGTGAAGTTCACCGGAACTATCGGCGTTGTCGGCGTCTTCATTCCCCAAGACCCGGGAGCCGCCGACAAGCTCGCCAAAAGTGGCGAGATTGCATTCGATTTCGGCAAGTTCTGGTTCAAAGGGCAGAAGATCGGTACAGGGCAATGCAATGTCAAAGCATATAACAGACAGTTGATGGAGTTAATCCATCATGGCAAAGCAAACCCGTCCGCAATCATCTCCCACGACTTGCCGTTGACCGAAGCGCCCAAGGGGTATAAAAACTTCGATGCGCGTGTAAACGGTTGGCATAAAGTGGTCCTTCATCCGAAGGCAGCCTGATGCGAAGCAGGCTGAGTCTCCGGCTCCTCAAAAACCGGTCCACGCACGTTAAACCAGATTTGCTCTGTTCCACAATTTCGTGAGCTGAATCCTTCACATTGGCATGGCCCTCGCAATCATCCAACAGGTCGGCGGGACTTTCTCATCCCGCTGATCCTGCCGGGTGACTTCGAATTCTTCTTCGGAACCAGCATCAGAACAGATTCGATTGTCGCCGATAACCAGACCGCGGCATAAGGCGGATCGGTGGCTTAGACGGTTAGTGCAAGGCTTAATACTTCCGATCTAGGCTATTAGCCTCCTAGAGCAATATGCGCTCTACTCACCAAAACGGATGCCCCACCGCATCCAATGGCCAATTGTTTTCACCGGATGCACGACTCAATACTAGCCACAAATGTCAACGCCGCATGCTTCCCCAAGCGTGCTCATCAGGAGAATGGATATGACAACAGCAACGATGGTTCACCGCGACCAGGAAGTTCAGCAGGATGTTCTGGCTGAACTTCGGTGGGATCTCGGTGTTGCCGCGAGTGAAATCGGCGTGGCCGTCAAGGACGGTGTCGTCACGCTCACTGGACACGTCGATACTTTCCTCAAGAAATGGCGGGCCGAAGAGGCTGCGCTGCGCGTCAACGGAGTAGCGGCGGTTGCCAACGATATTGAAGTGCGCCTGGTCGGGGCAGAACGGACCGACGCCGATATCGCAGCGGCTGCCGTGAACGCACTCAACTGGAATTCGACGATTCCCGTCAACAAGGTTCACGTGACCGTGGAGAAAGGCTGGGTGACCCTCAAAGGTGAGGTCGAGTGGCAATACCAGCGCCGAGAGGCGGAGAAAGCCGTACGCGGTCTTTGGGGCGTCAAAGGCGTCACCAACTTGATCACCGTCAAGCCAGCTGCATCTCCAACGGATTTGAAGAAGAACATCGAAGATGCATTGGTCCGCAGCGCTCAACTTGATGCCAATGCCATTACGGTTCAGGTGGAGGGTAGCAAGGCCATCCTCAGGGGCAAAGTGCGGTCGTGGGCAGAAAAGAGAGAAGCCGAACGAGCGGCGTGGCTGGCTCCAGGCATTACTTCGGTCGACAACCAGATCAGCGTCAGCTTCTTCTGACGAGCATGGCGAGCGCGCAGAACGACCATTTGAACAGTCAAAAGCGAGATCGACGAATCGTATCACTGATGCGCACGGTGGCTTCCTCCCGCACTCATCAGGGTGAAGCCACCACTCTTGACCGCGGCCGTCAGGTGAGTGCCTGAACTTCTTCTTGACGGTCCTTCAGCACTCCTGCAAAAGCCTCATTCAGATTTCAATCCATTTGTTCTGGCAATCTGAAAAGCTCGGTTTGCCCTGGTGAGAAAGTTTCTGTCGAGTGAGTGAGTTATCAACTGGCATTTCAGAAACCAATGAAGACTGCATACAATTCCCGCGTACCCCGATCAACAGTGAAACCTTTCATTCACGGAAAGGCTGCGACGCCCATGCAGTCTGGTCTCAGAATAGCCTCCCCGGCAAGTCAACACGTTGCCGGCGAACTCCACGGCTCTGCAACTGCTTCGGCCTCCATGGATCTGTTCGCATCGATTGTCAACCAATGTGAGGACGCGATTATCAGCATGACAATGGACCGCGTCGTGACGAGTTGGAACAAAAGTGCCGAACGGATTTTCGGATATACATCCGGCGAAATGCTGGGACAGCCGCTTACGCGGCTCTTACGAGGTGATGACGAAACCGGCCTGAACAAGCACCTGGTCAGGCTTCAGAGCGGTGAACAGATTGGCAGTTACGAGGCCATCCGGCATTCCAAGAATGGAGAGCAGATTCCTGTTTGCATCACCTGCTCCCCGCTTTGCGACACCTCGAATCGGGTTATCGGGGTAGCGGAGATCGTGCGCGAAATCCCGCGCAGCGAACGAGTGGAACGAATTGAGCGGACCGATGAGCGGCTGAGGTCGATGGGCCGGCTGGCGTCGCGAATAGCGCACGAAATCAATAACCCGCTGACATCCGTCACCAACCTGCTCTTTCTTCTTCAAAGAGACTGTCTGACGGCGCGCTCCGCCGAATACTTATCTCTGGCGCAACGCGAAGTGGCGCGCATCGGCCTAATCTCGGCGCAATCCTTAGGCATTTATCGGTTTAGCGGTCCGCCGGCTCTGTGTGCCGTCGCCGACATTGTGGACGAAGCCGTTGTCCTGTGTCACGATCGGATCGAATCGACCGGCATCGCGGTAAGGCGAGACTATTGCCCGGTTTCGATCATCAGTTGCCACCGCGAAGAATTGCGCCAGGTCATGTTAAACGTGGTGAGAAATGCGCTGGATGCCATGCCCCACGGAGGAACATTACGTCTCCGAATCCGCGGACGCAAAGACTGGATGACGGACCGCAACGGCGTCCTCATCACGGTGGGAGATACGGGAAGAGGAATGAACGCGGAAACACGTAAAAGATTATTCGAGCCGTTCTTCACCACAAAAGACGCAACCGGAACGGGGTTGGGATTGTGGGGTTGCGCGCATGTAATCACGAAATATGGCGGTCGGATCCTGGTAAAGAGCAATGGGACAGGAGCGCGATCTGGAACTGTCTGCGCGATGTTTCTGCCCGTCTGAGCCCGGCAAGGAATGTCGTTTGCCGGGCCGCGTTGCCGGGGAGTTGACGTCGGATCCGCGGGCGTTATCTCCTCGATGAATCGTGAGCATCTTGCTGCGGTAGGATTGCGCGTCAGCTAGATCGCTACCTCGGTGAGATCCTTAATGGCGGAGTGTAAGGAAGCGACATCCAATGAACCTCTATATCGCCACCCGTTAATAAAAAATGCTGGAGACTCGTTCACTCCGCTGCGCACTCCGCTCAGAAAATCCTCCCGAACCCGAACCGCATGCGTCTGTGCAGCCATGTCTCGGTTGAACCATGTCATATCAAGGCCCACGTGGGCGGCATACATCCTCAGATGCCGATCTGACAATCGTCCCTGGTTCTGGAAGAGCACCTCATGCATCTCCCAAAATCTGCGCTGCGCAGCCGCTGCTTCTCCGGCCTCCGCCGCACGCTGGGCTTGGAGAGGCTGCGCATTGAACGGGAAGTGACGGAACACGATCCGTAAGTCATCCCCGAAGGACTCCAGAGCTGCTTTCAGCAGAAGGTGTGCCTCGCCGCACGCCTGGGTTTCGTAATCTCCATATTGCACGACGGTCAAGGGGGCCGCGTCTGGCCCGAATATGTGGTCACGGGCGCAAACCGGAAAGTCAAGCTTGGTGACTGCATCTCTTCTCACGTAATTGTCCTCCTGGTCATGATGAATATGCGAATGGCGTAAATTGTCGCGGCCGCCGGAGAATCCGCGGAATCGGCCGGCTCGAAGACCTTGCGGTATTAGAGAGCGCCCACTGGCGCAATCTGGGCGTGATGCTAGCATCGGTTTCAAGAGCTCACAATTCGTCCTGCGTGCTAACCTCAAGCTTCTCGGACGTTTCAGCCATCATTCCCACCAATTTGCTGGCGCCTCCTCCCGCGACCGATGAATAGCCCACCTAGGACCACGGCTTATACGCGATTGGATCGAAGGTCGTAGGGTGATGCTGTCAGGCCGGGATATGCCTGTCTTCTCCACGTGAAGAATTGTCACCAGCCGAAATTATTGCCAAGATGTCAGAAGTGAAGGATGGAATGAAGTCACATCGACACGCGAAACAGGGTTGTCGTCCCGTTGTAGCGAGCCGAATGCGCAACTCTCATCATCCTTAGGCACGCCGAATCGCCACGTTTGAAACAGGAGCTTCCTATGGCGGCGCAAAGCGAACACACAACTCGGCGGCGCCTTCTCAGGCGCAAAGACAACCGTCAGCACAGCCGGTTCTTTTCCAGAAGGTACTTGATCCGGACCCTCAATAGATTGTCGACGATACCTGCATTCTGAGGGCCGCTTTCCTTGGTTCTAAATCATTCGCAGCGGAGGATTCATGATGAACACGGTTATGAAGGGCGTACTTGTCGGGATATTAGCTGTGGCGCTGCCGCCCCTCCCGGGATCCGCTCAGAAAGTGGAGACGGATTATGATCATAAGGCCAATTTTGCGCAATATCACACATATGCGTGGGGGCATGTCGCTTCTTCCGATCCGCTTTTTGAATCTCGCATCCGCGATGCCGTCGATCACGCTCTGCAAGCAAAGGGCTGGCACGCGGTTCCAGAAGGTGCCGACGCCGACATCACGGTAACCGCAGTGGCTATGAAAAAGAACCAGAAGGAGTACACGACGTTTTACGACGATCTTGGGCCAGGATGGCGCTGGCGTGGGTGGGGTACCGGCATGGCGACCACCTCGGTCGAGAATGTACCGGTGGGAACGTTAATCGTAGACCTGTACGACACCTCTTCAAAGAGTCTTGTATGGAGGGGAGTAGCGCGTGACACTCTCTCAGAGAAGCCGGAGAAGAATACGGAGAAACTTCAAAAAGCCGTAGACAAGATGTTTGACAAGTTCCCGCCTCGATCGTGAGCGCGGCGAGGTGCGCGCGCGGTCCGTCATTATGGGGGCCGCGCAAGGTTGCGGGATACGCCATCGATCAGGAGAAATGAACATGAGCAGCTTCGCATCAGTCCGGGATTCTTCCTCCGGTTGGTCAATCTTTTTCGGCATCCTGTTAGTGGTCGCGGGCTTTGCCTCCATCGCGCTGCCCTTTGTTGCCGGAATTGCGGCCAGCATCTTTTTTGGCTGGCTCATTCTGTTTGCAGGGGTTGCGCACCTGGTCTACGCGTGGTTCGAACGTGGTGCCGGCGCAGTCATTTGGCAGATTCTGATCGGACTGGTCTACATCGGCGCCGCAATTGCCATGCTTCTATTGCCAATCTCTGCCGTTGTGGCATTGACACTGATCCTGGGCTGGTACATTGCGATCGAGGGCATCTTCGAGCTGGTGCTCTTTTCCCGCCTCCGAAGAGTTCCCGGTGCGGGCTGGCTGCTTTTCGACGGTGTTGTCTCCCTGCTCCTTGCCGGCCTCATCTTCTTCCATTGGCCATCGAGTTCCTTCTGGGTTCTAGGAACGCTGGTCGGAACCAGCCTGCTTTTCAGCGGAATAGCGCGTCTCACCATGCCCATGGCCCGGCGCAGAGTCGTGATCGCAACGGCCTAAGTTCGTCGCGCTACAGAAGCCGTCGCTAAAGGCCCGATTGCAGGCGCTTTGGTTGAGCAGATTTTGCCAACCGATGCGCCTGTATCCTTAAACGATCTTTCTCCGATCGATGCGCGCTGGAATGCCTGCCGTCGCATGCTTTCCCTTGGCTGCTGCGTCGAGGAACCGGATAGGTTTGCGTATTCCGGATCTAATTGCCAGCGCTACGTCGGGAATCGCACTTAGTAAACATATTTGTAACCTTCTTCCAGGTTTATCTTCGCGTCCTTCCAAACACTTGTCTGCAGCATAGAGCCTTCCGAAATCTTCCTTCGTCTATATAATGCTCGCAGTGCGCCTAACCTCCGTGCGGGTTCCGGAAGCGCGGCTTCGATGGGATTTCTAGGCTCGTGGATTTACAGTCCTTTGCCGCAAGATGCTGCAATGCATACACGGTGCTCCGACGCTCGCTTTCCGGACGAGAAACACATCTCACATTCACCTCATGCTGCAGCTAAAGTCGTAGGCAACGCGAAGATTTTGTAACGGCACGCGTCTCAAAGCCAAATTGGCTGCATCTAAGGCGAAATTGTCGGCAGGGCAGAAGGTCCCGCAAACACACTTCTGCACTGATTAACTGAATGTCGCGGCTCTCGTTCCAGTTCGCAGCACGGGCTGAGCATACCGGAGTTCCCGTGCGATCTGGCTTCCAACACGTCTGGTCTGAACCATCAGGCACATACCCCAAGTACGAAGACTCGCGCCGTTTTGAAGCGGCGCAAACTGAACTGGGGGTTCAATGCGATGGAGGGGTCACTCAATCTGAGGAGCGTGTTTCCGGGCGACAGTGAAATGGCTCGACGGATGCGCGAGCTGGACTGGTCGTCCACGGATTTCGGCTCACCCGAACATTGGCCAGAGAATCTCCGGGTCGCGGTCAGCATCTGCCTCCCGAGCCGCTTTCCGGTGTTGCTCTGGTGGGGGCCGAACTTAAACGTTCTCTATAATGACGCCTTCCTTCCGTGGCTCACGCAGGAGAAGCACCCGCGCGTCTTGGCCCGTCCAGGAATCGAATGTTGGCCGGAAATCTGGGACATCATCGGCCCCATGCTTCAGGGGGTTGTGGCCACCGGAACAGCCACCTGGTCGGAAGGTAAGGAGTTGTATTACAACCGGAGACTGCCGAAGGAAGAGGTCTACATCACATGGACCTATGCCCCGATTCTTGCCGCGGATGGAAGCACAGTAGATGGAATTTTCTGTCCCTGTACGGAAATCACGGAACAGGTGATTGCCGCTCGCCGACTGGAAACCCTTCGAATGCTCGGTATTCGTTCGCCTGAGCACCGCTCCAGCGAAGCGGCGTGCCAGCAGGCCGCCGCAGTCCTAGGCGAAAACCCTCGGGATATACCCTTCGCCGCGATTTATCTCGTCAACGCAACCGGTACCGAGGCATCGCTGGCCGCGTTTGTGAATACGGCAGGAATCAACGTCTTTCCGCGGGAGGTGTCGGCCGCCGAGGCGAAGTCGTCCTCTCCCTGGCCGCTGGCGTCGGTGCTCCAAACACATCGTGCTGAGGAGATTGAGAACCTAGACGCGACGGGGATACAGATCACGAATGGGCCGTGGCCCGAACCGGTGAACAAGGCGATCGCGATTCCCATATTCGACGGGTCCGAAACACCGACCGGTCTCTTGCTCGCAGGTGCGGGCGCCCGCCGGCCATGGGATGCGGCTTACCAAACCTTCTTCGAACTTATCGCCCGGCACATCGGTTCGGCGATTTCGGAGACGAAAGCGTATGAGTACGAACGTGAGCGGGCAGAATCATTGGCGGAACTCGACCGGGCCAAGACCGCGTTCTTCAGCAACATCAGCCATGAATTCCGCACCCCGCTCACCCTGATCCTGGGACCGACTGAGGCGGCGCTCAATAGTCCTGAGCGCGCACTTCGCGACCGGGAACTTGAGATGGTCCACCACAATCAGCTCCGGCTCCTGAAGCTCGTAAACACTTTGCTCGATTTCTCCCGTATTGAGGAAGGCCGTATGCAAGCCTCGTTTCAGCCCACCGATATCGCCATGTTCACCGCCGAATTGGCCAGCGCCTTCCGTTCGGCGATGGAACGGGCAGGT
>JASLEQ010000003.1 GCA_030151135.1 Candidatus Sulfotelmatobacter sp.
CGCTCTGGGCACGCGGGAGAACGTGAAGTAGGTGAGTCCCAGGCCGACGAAGAACAAGATAACCATTACGAATCTGTGTTCCAGGAAGTGATGGAGAGTGCGCTGATACCCGGCGACGAGAAAGTTGACACCCTCGTCAAATTTTCGCAGGAACCACATTTTCTTGTGATGGCCGCCTGCCAGGAAGATCGCAGCCAGTGCCGGCGCCAGCGTAAGTGCATTGAAGGCAGAGATTGCGATGGAAAAGGCAATCGTCAGCGCGAACTGGCGAAATAAGATTCCGGTCGTACCGGGGAAGAACGCGACCGGAACGAACACGGCTACGAGTACGAGGGAAGTCGCGATGACGGCGCTGGTGATTTCAGCGGTCGCGGCGACGGCGGCTTTGCGGGAATCGTGCTCCCCTCCGGCCATGTGGCGCTCGATGTTTTCAATGACGACGATGGCGTCATCCACCACGAGTCCGGTGGCGAGGGTGATTCCGAAAAGCGTGAGAGTGTTAATCGAGAAGCCAAGCAGTTTTACGAATGCAAAAGTGCCGATCAGAGAGACCGGAGTGGCGATGAAGTGAATCATCGTGGTCCTCCAGTCACCGAGGAACACGAAAATCACCAGGATCACCAGGACAATCGCCAAGCCCACGGTGAAAAGGACATCGCGAATCGATTCGCTCACGGCATCGGTGGTGTCGAAGGCGAGCTGGTAATGCATTCCTGGTGGGAAACTTTTGGAGAGACGATCTAATTCCGCAATGGCGCGGCGGTCGACGTCGAGGGCGTTCGCGGTAGAGAGCTGGGTGACGCCGATTCCGACGGCATCCTGGCCGTTGAACTTGAGGTCGGAAGCATAATTTTCCGCTCCCAGTTCGGCGCGGCCCACGTCTTTCAGCCGGACCAGCGTGCCGTCCGCATTGGTTTTGAGAATGATGTTGTCGAACTGCACTGGCTCGCTGAGGCGGCCAACGGCGCGGACGCTGACTTGATATTGCTGCCCGGGGACGGCAGGCTGCTGACCTACCTGTCCGGCGGCGACTTCCACGTTCTGTTCAGCGAGAGCATTGACGACGTCAGGTGCGGTAAGGCCGCGTCCTGCCATGCGTACCGGGTCGAGCCACAGGCGCATGGAGTATTTACGCTCTCCAAAGATTTGGACGTCGGCCACTCCGGGAATGCGCTTCAGCGAGTCCCGCACGTAGACGTCGAGGTAATTGCTCATGAAGAGCGTGGAGTACCGGTTGTTGTCGGAGATGACGGCCGCGCCGAAGACGAAGTTCTGAGAACTTTTGGCGGTCGTTATGCCCACGGATTTTACGGCGCCAGGCAGCCGTCCCTGCGCGGTATTGACGCGGTTCTGGATGTCGACCGTGGCAAGATCCGGGTCGCGCGTGAGATCGAATGTCACCAGGATGCTGCTCGAACCATCATTGCCGCTGGTCGAGGTGATGTACTTCATCCCCTCGGCGCCATTGATCTGCTGCTCCAGCGGAATGGTGACGGCGCTTTCCACGGTCTGCGCGCTGGCGCCGATGTAGAAGCTCGAAACTCCCACCTGAGGAGGAGCGAGATTGGGAAATTGCGCGATCGGGAGGGAGGGGATCACTGCCGCGCCGGCCAGAACAATCAACAGCGCGCAGACCGTCGCAAATACCGGACGATGTACGAAGAAATGAACAAACATGAAAGATGAGGCCTCGAGCCCTCAGCAATTAGCGTTTAGCAATTGGCACCCAGGCGCGTAATGGAGTCATCTTCCGGCTCGGTGCGAATTGCCAAGTGCTAACGGCCGCCGCCGCACTAACTCATGGGAACGACCGGAGCTCCGTCCATTAAGAACTGTGTTCCGGAAACGATGACTTTATCTCCAGGCTTGATCCCGTCCCGCACCTCGTAATCATTTCCAACGGTCTCGCCAATGGTGAGCGGGTGTTGTTTGGCGACGAAGCCTCCTTTCGGTTGAGGTTCGGCTACAAAGGCGAAGTACTGTCCTGCCAAACGGGAAACAGCGAGGATCGGCACCTCTGGATTCTGATGAGTTCCCCAGATGATTCTTGCGCGAATGAATTGCGATTGCCGCAATGCGTCATTTCCGTTGGCGATGCGAGCTTTTACCAGGACGGTCTGGGTCGTGTTGTCGACCTGTGGAGAAATGAAAGTGATCTTTGAGTCGGCCACGACTTTTCCCGTGCTATCGATGATCTGCACCGGGAGGTTCATCTTCAACTGCGCAGAGCGTTCCACGGGTACGTAGACGTAAGCTTCGAGGCTGCCGGGCTGATCGACGGTGGTCAGTTGAGTCGTCGTGGTGACACGGTCACCGACGCGGACAGGGATATCGCCGACGATGCCGGTCCGGGGCGCGGTGACTTTGTAATATCGAAGTTGCACTTCCTGCTCGCGGACTTGCGATTCGAGCGAGTCCATTTGCGCCTGCGCCGCGTCGAGCGTTGCCTTGGCCTGGTCCAGGTCCTGTTTGCTGACAACCCCGGCTGAAGCTAAACCCTCAGTCCTCTGATACTGCTGCTTTGCCAGGGCCAGTTGAGCCCGCTGTGCGGCGCGGGAGCTCTCAAGGCTTTTTACCGTGGCCTGCTGCTTGAGAGGATCGATTTCGATCAGGGGACTTCCCTCGGAGACGCGGTCGCCGGAGTGCACAAAGATCTGGGTGATCTGGCCTTCGACCTGGGGCATGATCACGGCCGAGTCGCGGGACTTCAGCGTGGCTACGTACTCGCTTGCATCATTGACCGGGACGGCCTTGGCCTCCATGACTTTGACCGGCATCGCCTGAAATCCACTGGCGGCGGGGTGGCTTGATTTTGCTTGCCCGGAGCAGGCTGCCAAAGTCAGAGTGACAACAATAACCAGCGATAAAGCGCCGATGTCGGGCGCAGAGTGAAATTTCATAGCATCATGCCTTCAAAGACCACAAAAACGCCGATTGTACTCCAGAAAAGCCATCATTTCTGTGATCTTGCGGAGACGAAGGACTGGCATTTTCGGATTAGAGTGAGCTGATCACCATCTTCCCGAGAATCTCTTTCAGGATCTTTGAAGCGACGGTAGCCGTCACTCCAGCAATATCCTGAACAGGGTTGTACTCAACCAGGTCCGCTCCCACGATCTGTCCCTCAATGGCATGA
>JASLEQ010000066.1 GCA_030151135.1 Candidatus Sulfotelmatobacter sp.
AACCGTTGATCGAGGAGGTCGCGCTGTACGATATCCGCGAGCAGGTGTTCACCACTGGAGAATCCGAATATGGCAAAGATGGAGTAAAAGTCAGTTCGAAACCGCAACTGCTCGACGTGCAGGCGAAAGAAGGACTGACGCTGGGCCTCGCCATTACGGTGCGCTATCGCCTGGATCCGCGGCACCTGGATTACATACAGAGCAATCTGCCGCACCCGGTCGAAAAGGAGATCGTTCCGCCAATTGTGGCGAGTGCATGGAGGGAGTTGGTTCCGCGCTATACGGTTCGCGATGTGTTTTCGGCGAAGCGTGAGGAAGTGCGGCAAAAAGCCACCGAGATGATCACCCAGAAACTGGCAGCCGATGGCATTGTAGTCAAAGAAGTCATGCTGAGGGATATCCAGCTACCCGAAGAGTACGCAAAAGGATTGGAGACGTTGCTTCTGAAGGAGCAAGAGAACGATCGCATGGGGGTGGAAACCGATTTGAAGCAGAAGCAAGTCAAGATCGCCGAACTTGAGGCAGAGGCGAACAAGGTACAGCAAGTGAAGCAAGCCGAGGGAGAAGCCCAAGTGCATGTGTTGCAGGCGAAAGGCGAAGCCGATGCGATGCAATACACGCTGCCCTTGAAAGAGAAGCAAATTCAGCAAAGCAAGCTGGAAGCTGAGGCACGGAAGGAGGCAACGATTCAGAATGCGGAGGCCGCCGCACAGGCGAAGGTGATCGATAGCAAGGCGGAGACGGAACGCCGCAAGTTGCTGGCGGACGCGGAGGCGGATCGAATTCGGGTGACGGCAGCGGCTGATGCAGAGCGGATGCGGAGTGAGGCCGCAATTCTGAAATCAAATCCGCTTTTGATCAATAAGATCGTGGCAGAGCGGTTGTCCGACAAGTTGCAGATCATGATGGTTCCGGCAGACGGAAAATTCTTTTTTGCCAATGATGTGCTGAGAAGCATGAACGTGGGGAACCAGGCCAGGACCGCGGAACCGGCGCCGGAAGACCAGAGGTAGCTTGATGGAATCGAATTCCCCACCCTGCCGTGGACGCGGTCAGGGTGGCGGACACTCCAACGCTTGAGTCCAGCGGTGTCCAAAGAGTACAGAGGAAGACGGCGACCGATGCGACGGCCAATTTATAATCTGGGCATTCCTGAAAGAATCTTACGAGCGGACGGCTTCGAGGCTGCCTTATGTGCGCGCGCCCTTCGCCTCGCATTCATTCCCTTGCTTCTGCTGAGTTCATTGTCGGCGGCGGCCGCGGATTGGAGTGCGCCGGAGCAGGAGCTGGCGCGAAAGATTGTGGGAATCATCGGGCCGGGAACCGTTGCACTCGCGATCGTGAACCGTTCCTCACTCAGCCGGCGGGACAACGACATTGTGCAGAACGGTTTAAGGTCCGCACTGGAACAAGCGGGAGTTCGGTTCGCAGGGCCGGAACAGGCCGCGTCGTCGGTGACGATCTCGCTTTCCGAAAATCTATCCTTCTATGTGTGGGTCGCCGAGATTCGCCAGAACTCCGTAGACTCGAACGTCGTCATAGTTTCCGTTCCTCACAGCGGACGCGTGGCAACCACACGGGATTCGATGCCCATCGCCTTAAGCAAGACGCTTTTGTGGACGCAAAGGGACCTCATCCTCGACATTGCCGTGCTCGATGAAGGCACCACACCGACGCGGATTGCGGTGCTGAGTCGCGATAATGTTAGCTTCTATCGGTGGGCTGGCGGCAAGTGGCAGGCTGAACAAGTGATGTCGGTAGCCCATGCCAAACCTTGGCCACTCGATTTGCGCGGACGCCTTGTACTCACCAAGGACCGTCTATTGGATGTATATCTTCCGGGCGTGATTTGCCACAGCAATGCCGGGGGAACCCTGGCAATGAACTGCCACGAGGGAGATGATCCCTGGCCAATCAGTGAGGCATGGATTTCCACGCCTTCATCATTCACCGGGGCTCAAACTATCCCTGTCATGATGCCGAACCTTGCAGGTTTCTTTGCTTCGACGCGCAACTTTTTTACGGGCGTGATCACGCCTCCGATTGGAAAGTTCGCAACCGTGCCCAAGTTTTATTCTGCTGCATTCGTCCCCCGCGAAAGATATGCTCTTTGGCTTTTCGCGGCGACGGACGGGAAAGTTCACCTGCTAGATGGCATGAGTGATCAGACTATCCCTATGGATTGGGGAAGCGACATCGCAACATTGAGAACGTCGTGCGGAGCAGGATGGCAAGTGTTGGCGACGGGCACCTCGCAACGTGAAGATTTCGTGCGAGCGTATGAATTTCCCGATCGCGATCCGGTCGCAGTGAGCGCTGTGGAGGATTTCCCCGGAGAGGTTTCCGCATTATGGGGCGAGAATCGAGGCGACTCCGCGATCGCCGTTGTCGATAATCATGAGACGGGAAACTATGAAGCATATCGGGTGGGCGTCGCTTGTAATCAGTAGCGTGCTGCTGGCGACACTTGCAAGATCAGAAGAGCGTCCGCGCTACGGTGCAACGCTGCACGTCGCGATGCGCGCGACGCCGTCCTCGCTCGATCCGCAGGAACTGGCGCGCTCGTTTGGAGGCCGCGGCTTAGTGTCTTTGATTTTCGATTCCCTCATTGCTACAGACGAAAATGGACACCTGCAACCCGCACTGGCGGAGTCGTGGCAGAGTAGCCGCGGGAATCAGCATTGGGAAGTACATTTGCGGCAGGGCGTGAGGTTTCAAGATGGAACTTTGCTGACTTCTGAGATTGCTGCTGCGTCGTTGCGGGTTTCAAATCCCTCATGGAAAGTAAGCACCGACGGAAACGCTATTCAGATCGAAGTGGAAACTGCGGATCCGCATGTGCCGGCGGAATTGGCTTTGCCACGGAATGCGATTGCCAAGCGCGATCCGCAGATTGCAGGCACCGGGCCGTTTACTGTGGCGCAACGGCAAGCAGGGAAAACGATCACGCTCACGGCAAATGAAGAGTGCTGGCGGGGCCGTCCATATCTGGACTCCATGGAAATCGAGACAGGAAAAAGCTTCCGCGATCAGATGAATGCCTTTGATTCGCGCCGCGCTGATTTGGTGGAAGTGGCACCTGAACAATCGCACCGGACCCTGAAAGAAGCGCAGATACTGACGGGTGCCTATCCGATCGAGTTGCTCGCGTTAGTGTTTCGGAAAGATGCGGCTTCACCGGAGGAAAAGTCTCTGCGACGAGCATTGGGCTTGAGCGTCGAGCGAGGGTCGATGCGAAGCGTGCTGCTGCAAGGATCGGGTATGCCGGCAGGCGGCCTCCTTCCAATGTCGATCAGCGGCTACGGCTTTGTGTTTTCGACGGACACCGATTTGCAGAAAGCTCGTCAGTTACGTGGTGAGATGAGTTCGGTGCCGACATGGACTTTAAATTACGACGCGAGCGACACACTCTTGCGAGTCTTGGCGGAGCGCATCGCGTTGAATGCGAAAGATGCGGGCTTGTCATTGCGACCAGTCGTGACGGGGGATTCTGACCTGAGACTTGAGCGTATTCCGATCGCCTCGGGAGACGCGTGGCTTGCCCTGAGCGAAGTGTTGAATCATGCTGGCGTTCAGGCTCCAAAGAACATGGCTGGCTCCGTCGAAGATCTGTATGCGTTGGAGCAACAAACTCTTGCCAGCGAGCGCGTCATACCACTATTCCATTTGCCTGTCGGGTATGCGTCTGCGCCCGGATTACGGGGGTGGCAGGTTCGGATAGACGGAAGCTGGGACCTCAGTCGCGCATGGCTGGAGACATCGCGGCCATGACATTCCGCCGCAAGTTGCTCACAGTCTTTGCGCTCACGGTTTTCTTATCGGTTGCAAGCGTGGCGCTGCTCGTGGAATTTCTGATCCGCGGAGCCTTTGAAAAGACAGAGAATGAGCGCACTACGGCACTGGTATCCCAATTCCAAAAAGAATTCAGTCGCCGTGGCGACGATGTAGCGCGCCGAGTCCAAGCGATTGCCACATCGGACGCGGTGATGCACATGGCAACTGCACTCAGCGAAAGCCCAGCCGACAGTGCTGAGTTTTTCGACCTCGCACGGTCTATGGCGGAGAGCCATCAGCTTGATTTCCTGGAATTCCTCGACTCGCGCGCGACAATTATCTCCTCTGCCCAGTCGCCTGCAAAGTTTGGGTATGCCGACAACACATTCGATGCCGCGTTGAGCAATCAGGAATTCTTTCTGAAGTTTGAAGATCTGCAGGATGGATCTGTACTTGGTTTGTTCGCGGCCCGAAGTGTTCCGGGTGTAGACAATTCGGTTGATGTTATCGGCGGCAGGAAAATGGATAAGGGGTTTCTGTCGGCGTTGGACCTTCCGCCAGGCATGCGAGTTCTGCTTTATCAGAATCGAGGAGGTCACTTCTCGGCGGACCAATTGATGAGCCCTTCTCCAGTGGATGCGGCGCAGAATACACGTTCGCCAGAAAAGTTTGCGCCATTGATCGAGTCCGCCATGAAGTACAACGAGGAAGTGAGCGGGATTGTGAAGTGGACGCCGGACCAGGCAGATGACGAACTCTTCCATGCGATTCCACTTCGCGGAGCAGGCAGAGACCGTCCTTTATTAGCCGTGCTGCTGGTGGGGAATTCGCAGCGGTCTTACGTTGAAATAAAGCGGCGCATCCTCGACTCGGCGCTTCTGGTTGGGGGCGGCGGGATCGTGCTCGCGATTTTGCTGAGCAGTTGGGCGGCGGCGCGTGTGACGCGACCGATCGAACAATTGGCGACGGCGGCCCGGGAAGTAACCGCTGGAGATTGGACTGCGCGGGCCGAGGTTCCGACTGGAGGAGACGAAGTAGCACAACTCGCCGAAGCCTTTAATCAGATGACATCCGAGTTGTTGGGACAGAAAGAACGCCTGATGCAAGCAGAACGCGTCGCGGCCTGGCGCGAACTGGCGCGGCGTCTGGCACACGAATTGAAGAATCCCTTATTCCCTTTGCAACTCACGGTGGAAAATCTTCTGCGTGCCCGGGAGTTAAGTCCGAAAGAATTCGATGAGATCTTCCAGGAGAGCTCGCGGACGTTATTGGCGGAGATTTCGAACTTGAAAGGCATTATTGGGCGTTTCAGCGAATTTGCGAAGATGCCGCAACCCGAATGGCAACGAGTCCAGGTGAATGAGGCGGTCAGGTCGATCGTGCAACTGTTTCAGGCGCAGCTTCAGGCCCCGGGGCGGGCAGCGATTTCGTGCAGAATGGAACTGGACGAGCGTGCGGGAGAGATTGCCGCGGACCCGGAATTACTGCATCGCGCCCTATCGAATCTCGTGCTGAACGCGGTGGACGCAATGCCGACTGGCGGATCGATCACTATCCGGACGCGACGCCAGGACGGTAAAGTTGCGATCGAAGTCGGCGATACCGGATCCGGACTGACACCGGAAGAGTGCGAACGTATCTTTACTCCCTACTACACGAGCAAGCAGCACGGGACAGGACTGGGGCTCGCGATTGTGCAGTCGGTGATCAGTGATCACGGTGGCAGGATTAGCGTGAAGAGCGAACCCGCCAAGGGAACTACATTCGCGATCGAATTGCCGGATAATTTTCAGAAACTAGCGAATCGAACGGGAAACCCAACGCCGCTACCGGTGTGACGAGTAAAGATGCCCAATAAGGCGCAGTTGCTGATCGTTGATGACGAGGCGAATACGCTGGCGTCGCTGTC
>JASLEQ010000187.1 GCA_030151135.1 Candidatus Sulfotelmatobacter sp.
GCTGCTCCACGTAGAGATAAGTCGCGCCGTCGCCAGCCTGATACAGAAAGAGCGCTTGCCCCGGCGTCTTAGCCATCTCCGGAAGGTCCGATGGCTCCTCGACGATCTGATTGCCAGACCGGGACTTGACCTCGGCCTGAACAGGCAGGCTCAACAGGAGACCGGTAATGGCTAGGATGGTGGTGTTTGCGAATCCAATTGTCATTTTCGTTTTCATAGCTTCGATATCCTTGCGAGCCGGACACTGCGACCTTGGCACTATTTGCCGGTCGACTTACCGAGTGCAGTTGAATTGCCAGAAGAATCTTGCTCCTGATCCCCTTCAATGCAGCCGATTTCACTCTCGCGCCCGAGGCACCGATGGGACCGTCAGCGTCCGGATTTAGACAGAAGTGTCAACTCTCTGACTCGCAAGCATGTCCAAATTCGCGGCGAAGCAACTCGTGGAAGCGAGCGTGTACGGACTGATTCAGAGGGCTTGGAGGTCGAACCGAGAACGATGATTGGGACTAAGAGGGACGCTGTGATTCGCTACTTAAAACTTGGCTTCGGCGGCGCACAGACCGAACTGAACCACTGGCTGATATACACGCCCGCATGCGCTTCACCGCAGTAATGGCGCGCTCCGGCAGCGTTGGCCGTTTCTGAATTCCACCGGTGCAAAGTAAGATGGGACTCTCCACACTGAATCACAAACCAGTGGGTCGGATGTGAGGTAACGAGTCCACAGACTTGACACCTGAATTCTTTCAGCTCAGTCATGAGCTCAGTTCTACCCCTGTTGCGGCGGCCTCACTTCGGGATCGGCGCCAAGCGCAGATTCGGTGTAAGAACGGTCATTCCGCCAACCTGTTCCCTCTTCGCGTTACCGCGCAAGTGGGCGACGTGATCCATCATCCAGACTTCGGGGGATAATTTCGCCGACCAACCGTCCATGACAGAAAAGTCGGATCACCGAACTCTCGGAAACCACAATCCCCACGGCTTTGGTAACGCCGCTCATATTGGCGGCTGCGATATGACGGCTGCCAAGCCCCAGGGGAACATCTACCTGTGTGGCCACCGCGTCGAGATAGCGGCACGCGGAAAGAACGATTCCGGCGTGACTTACTACGAACCCGCCATCCAGCTGTGCTAATTCCTTGATCGTTCCGCGGAGATTAAGATTCGTTAGATGCCGCGAAGACTCAGGATGGCCTAGTAGGGGATCCAAAATTAACGCTCTCGATCTCGCGAGCACGGCATCCTCATCTCCCAGGGTAAACAGCGTGCCGACGCGCCTTCCCTCTCGGCCCTCGCGCGCTATTTCCACCGCAAGTCCGATCAGGGACTCAAGAACGTCAGGATCGTATTCCGTCACCTGGCAAAGAATGCTTTCAAACATCCATTCGCTCTCCGTATTGGTCTGGACGCAAGGGTACTCCGTGTTTGGATGAAGCACCCAGCCGGAAGATTCAGCAGCGATAACCGACGCTTTGCCATGTTGAGCGGCAGAAGGTGTAGCGCAAGACAGTACTCCTTCGCAGTCGGAACATCCCTACCTGAGCGCCGCTCTCGCGGTAGGGATGCTTCGACTCCGCTCAGACATGACAAACGCCGGATTTCTTCTCGCGCCGCTACGGCTTCTTAACCGCAGGCAAATATTTCTTTTCGATGGAAGCCACGACAACGTAATTGGGGTCCACCATCTCATTGAGGTGGATCTTCCCTACTTGCGACAGGAGTTCGTAGGCGTCGAATTCCGATAAGCCATAGTCTTTGTGGATCCAGTGCACCAACTCGGTGAAGGCGATGCGCAACGCATCGTCCAAAGGACGATAGGCGCCAACGGTCATAATGGCATCGTCATTTTCAAACTGCGGCCAACTGATGGTCCGGCCCTTGATCACCGTGAGCTGCACACGCGCCTTAAGCGGCACTTCAATCGCCGAACCCGCAACTTCGCCATCCCCCATGGCGGCGTGGCCATCGCCGACATACAGCAATCCGCCTTTCACATTGACCGGAAAGTACACGGTATTGCCCACACTAACTTCGGGAGAATCCATGTTGCCGCCGAATTCTGCCGGCACCACCGAACTGCGCGCCTCGCCCTCGGCCGGCGCCACCCCAATGCAGCCAAAAAAGGGATGCAAGGGAATCTTCACCGAGAAATCTGAATCCAGCGCTTTGAACGTAGCCGCGTTGGCCGCATGATCAATGTGATAGAACCAGATCTTCTCGGGCAACGATGAGTGCAACATGGGAGTGTAGTTGGTCTCGTTCAAAGCGCCAAATCCCGGGGCGAACGCGCCAACGCCCGTGTCACCGTCCACCTGCAGGTCGAGAATCTTCACCGCCAGGGTGTCGCCCGGCTCCGCTCCCTCCACATAAAACGGCCCGGCCAGTGGATTGTCGCCCTTTACCATGCTCAGGGTATCGCCAGGCTTGCGCACCATGTTGCCGAAACAGTCCAGCGTGTTCGTGTCGAGAATGTCTCCGGAGTGCAACCACGCTACCGGCGGTGCCGTCGCGAACAGGTACTTCACATTGTCCGCGGTGGTGTTGTAGTGAACGACGTTTTGCCCCAGCGCCGAACCAGCAAGTAGTACGAGACCAAGAAAACGAGCCATTGCGGGACCCCCTGATAGGCTGACATATTCTGCAGCGGTCGAAGTACTTCTTCCAACGAACGGGGCGCTAAGTTTAGCACAAGACCGACACGATGAATTCGGACGTCGCGGAGGGCGGTCTGGACACGCCAGGAAGACTGACCGCTATGGTCGAGGCAAAAAATGCATGGTCCGCCGCCAGCTGCAAAAGATTCCAAGGTGAGGGGCAGGTACGCCTAAACGTATCCGGCACCATATACCGCGCTTAGCACTAATGCGACTTGATTGTGCAGACCAATCCTATCGAT
>JASLEQ010000236.1 GCA_030151135.1 Candidatus Sulfotelmatobacter sp.
TTTCCCGGAGCCACCCCGTTGGACCGCGTCGCGTTGATCGCGTATACATATCCGATGCTGGTGGCGGCGATGACTACGCGGAAGGTCTTCCCCTTTTGCTCCTTTGTCTCAATCTTCAGCCCGTCTACATAAAGAGGTGAAGCGTAAAGACGGGCCGGATATTTCCCGAACCCATCCAGTTCAGGCGACTCCCACAGCTTGCCAAAGCGGCCCTGGGCGAGAATCGCGGGCGTGAGCTTCCGCTCCTGAGAAAACCAGCCGGTGCGCTGGCGGTTGGCGTGTGCGGTCAGTACGTCGGCCCTCTTCGCCGCTTCCGCCATTGCCGCTGCAGCCAGCGCCATGCAGAGCAGAGACAAAACAGGGCCGCGCGCTGCACGAATGCTCATTTCTCTCCGATTGCGATCCGGTCAGGGGTGTTGTAGGAAATCGAGAGCACTGCGTCATCCTTGCCGATATTGCGCGCATTGTGCGGAGTTCCCTCCGGGATGGTCACCGTGTCGCCCGCGTGCATCTCATATTCTTTGTCGCCCACCCGGTTCATGATTTCCCCGTGGAGAACATGCAGGATCTCATCGCAATTGGGATGGCGGTGGAGAGGGTTTTCTTTGCCGGGGCTGATGGTAGCCATGCCTATCGTCATCGAAGTTGAATTCCCAAGCTCCCGCGATGCGAACCACTCGAGCTTTCCCCAGGGTTGCATTTGCTCCTGCGCGTCCACCTTGGGTAGCAGTATGCGCTGGAGCGCGCCCGAACCCGCAGCACGACTGCCGCCGCGCGGCATCGTTGGCGCGTCTGTTGTCGCGCCATCAGAGGGCACTTCGCGCTTAGCCGTCCAGAGAATCGCGTTGAGGAGCATCTTGCGTACCTCTGGCTGATCAAACGTCAAAAGATAATGCCCGCTGGTGAATGCGAATGACCGGCCGCCATTCGGCCGCTCAGCAGCCCAGGCGATCACGTGGTTTGCGGGAGGTTCCTCGAACACCGGCTGATTGTCTCGGGTTTGGATATGAGTCTTCGCGGTAAGTATCGGCGTAACCTTGTCGATCTTGGAGAAATCGATGGTGGGGTAAAACTCGTCCAGATAGTCGAAGGATTTGAGCCCATTGGCAACGGGGTTTTTACCTGCTCCCGAAATCCGTATCTGAGCGATTTCTGTGGTCCGGTCTGCCATCCCGAAGCGCACCCCGCCGAGCCAATCAGCCATCGGAACGGCACTCGTGGGATGAGGAACGGTGGACGCCTGGTGCAGCGCGATAAGCCCTGCGCCCTTATCCATCAACCGTGCCACGGCCTCGCGCCTCGCCTTATCGTCCAAGACGTGGCTCATCGTCCGATAGTCCATGCCAAAATACAGCAGGACGACATCCGCATCCGCGATCTGAGAAAGATCGGACGGAAAGCCCGCCGGAAATGACTTCACGATTGGATGGAGCGCCTGCAACTGCGGACACCCCTTGATCAGCCGCTCGATAGCTAAGATCCCGTCTGGATAGTCGTGCTCGCTCCGGGGATAACCCTGTTTGTCTCCACCGATCAGGACAATGGTCGGCCCGGCAGGCGTTGCAGCGTCGGCAGGAACGGCCGGCGCAAGGGGGGCAGTAAACAAAACGGCTGCCGCCAGAACGCAGATCGCCGGCATTGCAACACGGAACTGCGCCACAACCGCATGTGCAACAGTCACGCTTTGGATAGCTCTCATAAAAGCACCTTTTGTCTTCCGATCAGAAGACGTACTTAAGGGCAGCCTGAAGGATGCGTGGATTGTTTGCCGAGAGTATCCGCCCGAACGTACTCGACGTAAGAGTTGTGCTTGGATTGTTGAATACCGGGTGGTTCAAGACGTTGAATGCCTCGAATCGCACCTGCAAGGTCTGGCTCTCTCGCACCTTGAACGAGCGGTACAGTTCAGCGTCGAAAGTAAAGCTTCCCGGCCCCTCAATCGAGTAACTCCCTGCATTTCCATACGTGCCGGTGGCCTGCTTCGCATAAGCGGAAGTGTTGAACCATTCATGAACGGTCCGCTTATCCAGACGGCTGCGTCCGACGACATTGGGACGGTCATTGCCGACATTGGTAAGCGAAATATCTTGTCCATCCAATGGCGTTAACCAGCTTCCAGTTTGTGCTCCGATAATCCCCGCTTGCTGCCAGTTACTGAAGAGCTTGTTCATGACGCGGTTCTCGAAGTGCGGGCTCATCGCGATGTACGACAAGTTGAAAATTTGCCGAACGTCGCTGATGCAATTTCCGCGACTCGCGCGGATGTTGGATGGATCCTGGATGCTTCCCCCGCCTCCTTCCGCATCTTGCTCTCCCTCGCTCAAGCAGTGCGACCAGGCGTAGTTAGCCAGCACGCTGAAGTGTCCGCTGAAGCGGCGATCGGCAGAGAGAAGGAGGCCATTGTAATCGGCATTGGCCCCATCGTCAGTGTAAGGAACACTGCCGATCAGAGCCCCGGCCGTTGGATTGATGAGGCTCAGGACACGCCTGGACTGTGTGTTTGCGGTGGTCGAGCACGGGTTCTTCCCACACATTCCCGGAACATACACGGCAGGATCCAACGGAATCCCCACCCAGCGGTGCGTGGATTTATTGCCGATGTACGACGTAGTAAGAAGCAAATTCGCTCCTACCTGCCTCTGCACCGAAAGGTTCCACTGTTGCGTATTCGGCGGGTGGAGATGCAAAGGCAGAGTATAGAACTCACCCGCGGCTACAAAGGGCACGTTGGATGGGGGTGGAAACGGCAGAGGAAATGGATCGCCGCCGGGAATGCCCGCATAGGGATCGGAGAGGCCTCCCGTAGGGCTGGTGAGCGATATCTGGTTCCCATAGGGGGCTATGTAGGAGTACGTCTCGAAATATGCCATTTCCGGGTCCCCATAGAAGATACCGTAAGACGTTCGCACGCTCCAATGTCCGGAGCCTGTGGGATCCCAGGCAATGCCGATGCGAGGCGCGAAGTCCCATAGACGGCTGTGCGAACCGGCCCTCGGGAAAGCTCCCTGCCCTGGAATGGTGTCTCCGGGAAAGAACACTCCCGGCGGCGCATTTTGAAACTTGT
>JASLEQ010000772.1 GCA_030151135.1 Candidatus Sulfotelmatobacter sp.
TCGATCCGCTCCGAACGATGCTGGTTCCAAATACCGCCGCGCCTTCGAACTGCGCCCGCGTGGCCTCCGGATTTACTACCAGGCCTGCGTCCACTGCGGTATGCACAACCGGAATTTTAACCTCACCTTTATCGTCGACTTCTACTTCCACCACCGTAGCAACATAGGTCAGGAAACTGCGGTGAACAGCGATGCCCATCCCCGACCCATTGCCCAACTTCTTTTTTCCCCAACCCGATCTTTCTGCTGCAATTTCGACCACCCGCCGCATCCGCGACGTGTCCAACGGATAGGTGGCGGTAGACTCGCCATAATTGTCGTAGTCGGGCGCTGTAGCCTTGACATCTATAATTCGCGCCGGACCGATCAGATCAAGCAGGTACTCCACCGAATCTCGCCCCGAAGCGTGGGCGAGTTCGTCGGCAAAAGATTGCGCGGCGAAGGCGTGATAAATATTTGCCACGGAGCGGAACCATCCGATGCGGACGTGATTCTCTGCCGGCCCGTTCTCGGCACGGTGATTTGGAATATCGAATGGCAGATCCGTCCATCCTTGTCCCAGGTCACCGCCATCGCCGTAAGTTGTGTTCAACGCGAAGGTGGAACCAATTGGCGGAAACACCGAACGCTGCAACCAGGCAACCGGCTTCCCCTTCGCATCCAACGAGGCCTTCATGTACATGGCCGAAACGGCGTGGTAATAACTGAACTTGATATCGTCCTCGCGGCTCCACACTACCTTCACCGGACGGCCCAGAGCTTTGGACAAGATTGCAGCTTCAGCTGCGTAATCAGGCTTCGATTTGCGGCCGAATCCGCCACCTAGCAGCGGGACATGGCAAATCACATTTTCCTTGGGAATGCCGAGCTCGGCAGCGACCGTCTCCTGCACTGCCTGCGGATTTTGTGTTGACGCCCAGATCGTAACCTTGCCGTCACGAAAATCGGCAAGCGCCACCGGGGGCTCCATGGGAGCGTGCGTCAAAAGCGGTACGTAATAATCTGCTTCGATAATCTTTCCGCCCTTGGCAAACGCGGCGTCCACATCCCCGATGTTCCGCGCCACTTTCCCCGGCTTACGAGCCGTTTCCTGCAACTGCTTCTTGTATGGCTCCGAGTCGTAGGCCGCGTTCGGTCCGTTTTCCCAGGTAACGTTAAGCTTTTTGCGGCCTTGAAACGTGGCCCAGGTGTTGTCGGCAATCACAGCTACGCCACCAAGCGGCTGGAAAACATGTGGCGGAGTAAAGGGCTTGATCGGGATGGTTTGCTTCACGCCTTTTACCTGCAGCGGCGCTTTCTCGTCATAAGATTTCACCGTACCGCCCAGCACCGGAGGATGTTCGACCGATGCGAAGACCATGCCCTCAATGTGAGCATCCATGCCATAACCGGCGTGGCCGGTGCAGATATCAGTCAAGTCATAGCTAGTAGCGCCTTTGCCAATATAGCGCCATGCCGATTTCGGCTTGAACTGCAGGTCCTCTTTCTTCGGCACCGGCAATTTCGCCGCAGCTGATGCCAATTCTCCATACCCAGCTTTACGGTTGCTTGGCGAATGCACAATGGTGTGCAAATCTGCGTGACACTCTGAAACTGGAACTCCCCATTGTTGAGCGGCGGCTTGAGTCAGCATCAGACGTGTGGTCGCACCAGCTTCACGCATCACATCATAGAAACTGCGGACGGAATGCGACCCGTCCGTATCCTGATCTCCATAGCGTGGATCGCCGATCGCCTGTTCAAGTTTGACCCGCTTCCAATCCGCATCCAACTCATCGGCCAGAATGAGAGGAACGGAAGTGCGGCTGCTGGTGCCCATCTCGGAGCGATGCGCCACAATGTAGACGGTGCCGTCCGTGTCGACGCCGACGAACGCGCTGGGATGAAGTTTGGCCGCATCCGCGTGGGTCGCAGGGGAAGTTTTCGCCGCCCACAAAATGTCGGGAACCAGTCTCACGCTTAGAATCAGAGCTCCGGTCGAAACCAAGCCCTGGAGAAAACCGCGTCGGCTGACGTTGAATACGTTGTCGCTCATGCTCGTTCTCCCGCTTGCTCTCCCGCAGCCGCTTTGATCGCCGCCCTTATCCTCTGATAGGTTCCGCAACGGCAGATATTGCCTGACATACTTCCTTCGATCTCGTCATCCGTAGGCTTCGGATTTTCCTTCAATAGGGAGACCGCCTGCATGATCTGTCCAGACTGGCAGTAGCCGCATTGCGGCACGTTGAATTCGATCCATTTCTGCTGGACCGGATGTAGTCCGTTCTTCGAAATCGCCTCGATGGTGGTAATTTCTTTTCCTGCCAGCGTGCTCATCTTGGTCACGCATGACCGGATCGCCTTTCCTTCCCGATGCACCGTACATGCTCCACACAGTGCCATGCCGCAGCCGAACTTGGTTCCAGTCAGTCCCAACACATCCCGCAAATACCACAACAGCGGAAGATCGGGATCGCCATCAAAAGACCGGTCCTCTCCATTCACTTTCAGCGGAATCATGCTTTGCGCCTCCAGGTTGAAAACCGAGAATATTGTTCCAGAGGGGGGGAAGCAAGTCCAATTCTAAAGATAGTTTTTGCGACACTCGTCAACCCTGTGGCGAGCGGCAGGACACCACTGAGGGTTTACCGCCACCGCTGCGACTTCACCCAAACCATCACCGGTGTCGCTCCGAAGATTGGAGTGATGGCGCATTTAACATCGAGTGTCCTTGACCGAGGGGCGTCATTGGTCTCCCCGACTCGTCGGAGCGATCGATTTTTTCATTCGAGCCGAGGCATAGAGTTCCGCGCCGAGACAAGACTTTCGCCCTCAAAGCATTCCATGCAGACCTCTTGTCCAATATCACGGGACCGAGCATAATCATGAACATGGGTTTCCGTGCCGCCATCCACGGTTCACTCCTTGGCCAGGTTTTGCATTTTGGCGGTGGCACTGGTTGTTGGGTTTAACCGGTTCTCTCCGTCGTTCATCGCGGTTTTGAAGCCGCGGATACCCTCTCCGATTCC
>JASLEQ010000468.1 GCA_030151135.1 Candidatus Sulfotelmatobacter sp.
CCCAATTCTTTACCACTTTGGGAATCTCACTTCCGTATTTTGGCTCTAGATCTAGCCGCCCTGGAGCGGTCGACCATGCGTCGACTCGCTCCACAAAAAGCAGGACGACTGAAGAGTTCGGCCGCGTATCCGGCACAGCTCAGCGCGACATTCGTCGCTTAGAATTGGGGAATGTCCCGTCTGTCCCCGATTCCCCCCGCCCATGATTCGGGGAGCAGAAAGAGAGCGTATGATGGCGGACACTTGCGAATAAACAGGAACATCAGCCTATTCGTGTTGTCAGCCCTGCTGACAGTCGTGGCTCACGGCCAACAAAGTCAGCCGAGTAGCACGACCTATGCCGCAGATAGGGGCAACGTGCCCGACGCGATTGCGAAGCTGAAATCCGGGAACTTCGCCCTGGTTCACGTAGAGATGATCGTTAAGGCTGGCGCGGTCGAAGCGATCCCCGCCTTGAAGGAGCAATTTGCGCGCAGCCAAGACCCGCTGGTCAAGGCAAAGTTGGCTAACGCTTTGCTAAGGCTCGGCGACCGGGAAGATATCTATTGGGACTACCTCGTGAAGCAGGTAACTCCAGCGTTGGAGAGCGACGCCCCTGACTTTATCGATTACAGCTCACCCCCCGGCGGCGGCCCGTCTCCCGCATTCTTAGCGTGGGCGAGAGCCCACGGGGAGTCTCCCGAGAGCGCAGGTCAGAACGCAATGTACTGGCTGCCAGGAAAGCTGACATTATTAGGCTCGACTGGCGATCCGAGGGTGGTCGCGTTGCTTCAGCGGGGCCTCCTGTCGCCCAATCACATGATCGTAATTGCGGCGGCCGAAGGATTGTCCGAGCTTCACGACAAAAACTCGATCCCATTGATCATTGACGCGTGCGAGAGAGCTCCATCTGGGGCTGCGGCTGTAATCGCCGAGTCCTTACTCTACTTCGACGATGCTGACGCAAACAGTGTGTTCGATAGATATGTCCCGGAGGATCGCGCCAAGATACTTCGTAAAGCAAAAGCCCAAGGAAAGAAAACGCCTCTCAGCGACTGAGCGGACAGTTACAGTCCTCCCAGGATCAAGTGCCGGACGCATTGTTACGGTCTTATCTTAGCCGTGAAGCTTTTCCTAGCGTCCAAACGAATCACCTCTGAGAAGAAACCGACGAGCCAGCGGATGTCCCGCCTTGAGACGAGCATCTCACCCTGAGACGCGCGTCGAAAACTCAATCCCACGGCACCTAAGATTTCCCTTCTAACCTGCTGAAAACTCATTCACGCGAGGACGTGTCCTTTCGTTCGCGGCGATGGTTCTCCTGTTGCTCCATTCATCGCGAACCGCGGAGATCGGCTCCCCAAAAATTCTTCCAAACCAGGAAGAAAGGGAGCCCGACCGCTTTTCAGTACCGGCAAATTCGATGCTGGCTCGCGGACGACGCGTTCCGCATGAGATTTGATCTAAAGGATTCTTAACCTTGGCGCATCAGGCCGTTGGCACTGCACGATCACAGCAGAATGGAAGTCCAGTCGCCGGACTGGCGCGCTTCTTTCCCGACGCCTCTCCCGTGCGCGTTCCTGTGCAACTGGCGCGCGTCATGGAATCCGGAGAAAACGCCACCTTCAGCGAAAGCACCGTCATCGAGTTCGGAACTCCGCGCGAAGTGCTGTTCGCATCGAAGACACCGCTGGAATTTGCCGATCTTCTACGCGTGCGCAATTCCGACGGCTCGCTCGACGAAGAAGTTTCCGTGGTCGCCGTGCAATATCAGCCTGGCAAGACTCTCGTGGCCGCGCGCTTCCGGCGCGATGTGCCCAACTGGATCGTGAAATCATGACTCCTTCCACACCCGTGCAGGATCTGGCAACGCAGTGGAGTTACGCCCGCAAACTCTATCCCATCTATTTTGAGATGGCGCGCGAATTCGCCATCGACGTGAAGCCTCATCCGGAACTGGAAGCGATGGTCGAGACTCCCGGCAAAGACACGGTCGAGCAGGCGAACCAGTGGATCGAACAGATGGACAACTCGATCCAGGTGCATCAGCTCCGCCAGTTCCTGCAAACCAGTTCGCTGGTGAACCAGGAAGGACTCGTCGCCCTGCTTCAGCACTCTCTGGCCAAGCAGAACAAGAACGATTCCACCCGCGACAAGATCGATTTCCTGCTCGTGCAGTACTTCAGCCAGATTGCTCCTGCCGGGTTGAATGATGACGAAGTGGACCTGGCTTTCGTGGCGCAGCAGATGGAACCGGTGCTCGGCGAGATCGAATTGAAGGCCCCGGTCTGGCTCAACGCTCTGGACCGCGTGCTGGACTCGGCGCGCAAGTGCAAGTCACTCGACGAACTGCTGCATGGCGGCGTTCTCGAACAGGGGCGCAAGGCCAAAGGTTTGGCGGGAGAGCTTTTCTATCTCCCGGTTGCGCTGACCGCCTTCACGCGCTTCGGATACCTGATGCGCCGCGCGTTCTTCCGGCTGATGCTCGGCGATCTGAATCTGATTCTCGACGGACTGACCGAACTCGAAGACAAGGGCGTGACTACCATCGACTGCCGGCGCGCGCAATTCTCGGCACAAGAACCTATCATCCGCCTGCGCATGATCTGCCAGTCGTGGAAAGTCATGTTCCAGGCGGAATACTCATCCGGATCGCCGCTGCGCATGCTGGTGGATTTGCGCGCCTCGGTCGAACACGCACTAGGACGCGGTAAAGCCGGTGACGGAGACACGAAAGGTAAACCCGCCGCTGCCAAGCCCGTGGCAAAGACAGCACCGGCACCTGCGGCAGCAAAGCCGGCAGCCGCGCCGAAACCGGCAGTTCCGGCAAAGCCCGCGGCTGCAATCGCAGCGAAACCGTCTGCGGCGAAAGCTGTTGCACCGAAACCGGCACCTGAGGCAGCGAAGGCCGCCGCTGCTGCAAGCGCGGCAAAGCCCTTGGCCAAACCAATGGCCGCCGCAAAACCGGTTGCGAAGCCTGCTCCGTCAGAGGCGCCCGAGTTCGAGGTTTCCGGCTCCGCGGAATGGGATGCGGAAAAGAAATAGTTTTCTCTTAACAAGCTCCGGCCGGTTCGGCGGACATTTAGAAAAGGGATTCGAGTGGTGCAAACGCCCACAGTACTGATCATCGCGGACGAAGCCGACTTCTCGCGCCGCATCACAGCGCGCTGGCAGATGGAGCGGAATGTTCCGACCTTCACCCTGCTGAGCGGGGAACTGTGGCCACGCTTCGCCGTAGATGTTTTCGACGTGGCGATTGTAGGACAGCTCCGCCGCGATCTGCTTTCGGTGGTGCTCGAGCCTTTGCATTCCACGGGACAGCCGATCTTCTGCGTGTGTCAGGATACGGCCACCGCGCAACTGGTACGCGATCGCTGGCCCCGCGTTTCGATACTGCGCCCCAGCGAGCACTGGCTGGAAACGCTTGTGCTGGCCGCGGTCGAAGCCGTCCACCGGTCGCGGGCGGAGGCGCGAGCGCGCGCCGCCGAGCTTTCCTGCGCAGCCCTTGAACGCCAGGCCACACTCGGACGCTACATGATCGAGATGCGCCACAACATGAACAACGCACTTACATCGGTTCTGGGGAATTCCGACCTGGTGCTGCTCGAACCCGGCAGCCTGTCGGCGCAAACCCGCGCGCAGATCGAAACGATCCGCAACATGACGTTGAGAATTCACGAAATCATGCAGCGCTTCTCCTCTTTGGAAAAAGAGATGAACGTCGTTGCCCAGCAGGCGGGACAGGATGCGTACAAGTCCTACGCGGCTGCAGGAGGCAACTAGAGTTATGCAGATCAGGATTTTACTTCCCCTTGAAAGGCGCGGGGCGCGAAGCCTGGCGCGACATTCGTTCGTCTTGCAGGGAAGGACTGTATGCACCGATTGATGGCGGGGGTCACGATCCTGGAACACGAGCTCTCGGAGCTGCGGCTGCTGGTGGAGCGGCAGTCGGGCATTCTGCTGGATTGTCCGAACAGCGCGCTGGCCGCGCATGTGGCCGAGTATCTCGAGGAACACGAACTGGACTCTCCGGCTTCCCTGCTGGACCGGCTCCGCGCTCCGGACCTTGATCCGGCAACACTTACGGAATTTCTTGATGGCATTATGAACGTGAAGACAGGATTCTTCCGGCATCCTGGAGCGATGAACGCTTTGGCGCAGTACGTTATGCCGCAGCTTTATTCGCGGAAGTCCGATGACAGCGCCTGCACGTTCCGAATCTGGAGCGCTGGCTGCGGCACCGGCGAAGAGCCCTATTCGATTGCGATGGCGCTGTGCGACGCCATGCCGAACGCGAGCGGCAACGGAAACGGCAATGGGAATGCCGGGAAAGAAACAAAAGCTTTCAACCGCAGCGGCGGGATCGCGGGGCCGATTTCGGCGAATGGGAGCGCGAAAGAATGGTCGATCCACATTGTCGGAAGCGACCTGCTGCCGTCATCGATTCAAATCGCCGAGCGCGGGCTTTATCCACAATCGGCGCTGACCGGACTGCCTCCGGCGATGATCCGCGCGTGCTTTTCGAAAATTGGCAGCCCGAACGGAAACGGATCGTCCGACGCAAATTCGAATGGATCGTCCAACGGAAACGGGAACGGAACCGGCAACGCGCATCTGTTGGTCAAACCCCGCCTGCGCAGCCTGGTCACGTTCAACACCATGAACCTGACGCGTCCCGTTTATATTGGCCGGTTCGATTGCATTTTCTGCATGGACGTTCTACCCCAGCTCTCGCGTGCACAACGCATTGCGTTGATGGAACGGCTGCACTTGTATCTCGAACCCGGCGGGTATTTGTTCCTGAGCCAGACCGAAAAGCTCTGCGCCCCAAACCTCAATTTCCGCCAGGAAACCTACGACGGGTACACCATGCATCGCAAGCCACTGGCGGCGAGCGCGGCTTACGGAAGATAAACCACAAGTTGCACATCCAGCGTTGTCGGTGTAGACTAAACTAACTAAACTTAGTCTACATGAAAACCATAAATATCCACGAAGCTAAAACGCAACTCTCCCGACTTGTAGACGAAGCCGTTCAAGGAGAGCCCTTCGTGATAGCAAAGGCCGGTAAGCCAATGGTGAAGGTCACTGCCCTCGATGCTCCGTCGGGCTCGGAGATCAAGCGGCTCGGCTTTCTAGCAGGGCAAGTCTCTGTGCCGGACGACTTCGACCGCATGGGTAAAGCTGAAATCGAGGGCCTGTTTTTCGGCAGGAAATGAAGATCCTGCTCGACACTCACCTACTGCTTTGGGCGGCGGGACAGCCGAATCGGTTATCGGCGGCCGCCCGCAGGTTGATCAGTGATTCCCGAACTGAGCTTCTCTTTAGCGCAGCAAGCATTTGGGAAGTCGTGATTAAGCACGGACTGGAGCGGAGCGACTTTCAGATCGACGCGCGACTGCTTCGTCGCGGCTTGCTGGATAACGGCTATAGCGAGTTGCCGATCCTGAGCGAACACGTAGTTGTCGTTGACAGCTTGCCGTCGATCCACAAGGATCCGTTCGACCGATTATTAGTGGCTCAAGCTACTGTAGAGGGAATCACGTTACTCACAGCCGATTCCCTGGTGGCCGCCTATCCCGGCCCAGTTCGATTCGTGTAAGCACGCAGATAGTCATTCGCCTCTAGGGTCTTTCCAGCCACGCCTTGTACTGGTCCCAGTCTCTATCTATCACTTGATCCGGCTCTGCACGTCCGAAGGCTCGCGCGGAATAAAGTGTTTGACGTCCGTATTCCGGATATTCCGCAGCAAGGAGCACATCTCGGTAATCGCGCTTCGCGGTGTCCATGGCAATCCGAAGCTCATGTAGCTTGCCATTCGCGATCTTGAGTACTGCCGCCTTAACTCGCCAGCCATCTCTATGCCACTTCTCGGAACCGTACTCATGGAGAATCTCGAGCACGGCGTCGTAATGCGACTCTGGGAAATCCCTCCGAACAATCCGATCGATATCTTCTGGCTTAATGTCGGGGATGGGCTGGTTCCTCATGCCGCTAGTGCACTCCTCACACAAACAAAAACTCCCTCGTCCGCAACTCCTTGATCGTATCCCTCAGCTTCGCGGCCTTCTCAAACTCAAATCTCTTTGCCGCCTCTCTCATATCGCTCTCCAGTTTTCCGATATAGGAGTCGACTTCTTCCTGCGACTTGAATTCGGGCAAGCCTTCAGACTCTCCCGCAGTGAGGTCTGCATAATCGGCCGCAACAATGGCTGCCAAGGTCATATCCAACGGACGCACGATTGACTCCGGCGTGATGCCGTGCTCTTCGTTATATGCGGTCTGTATGGCGCGGCGGCGTGAGGTTTCATCCATGGCTCGCTTCATGGAGTCGGTCTGGCGATCGGCATAGAGAATTGCCCGACCGTTCAAATGCCGGGCACAGCGGCCGATGGTCTGGATCAGCGATCCGCTCGAGCGCAGGAAGCCTTCCTTGTCGGCATCGAGGATCGCCACCAGCGAAACTTCCGGCAAGTCGAGTCCTTCGCGCAGCAAGTTGATTCCGATCAGCACGTCGAATTCGCCTTTGCGCAGGTCGCGAAGAATCTTGACGCGCTCCAGCGTTTCGATTTCGGAGTGCATATAGCGGCACTTCACTCCGACTTCGCCGTAATATTCGGCCAAATCTTCTGCCATACGCTTGGTTAACGTCGTCACGAGGACGCGCTCGCCTTTTTCGACCCGCGCTCGAATCTCATGCAGCAGATCATCGATCTGCCCTTTGACTGGACGAATTTCAACTGGCGGATCGATCAGTCCGGTAGGCCGGATGATCTGCTCAACTACGACACCAGCCGACTTCGTCAGCTCGTACGGCCCCGGAGTCGCGGAAACGTACACCAGCTGGTTCGTGCGATGCTCGAATTCTTCAAACGTCAGCGGACGATTATCGAGGGCCGACGGCATGCGGAATCCATATTCAACGAGCACTTCTTTCCGGGAGCGGTCTCCGGCGTACATGCCGCGCAGTTGCGGGACGGTCTGGTGGGATTCGTCGATGAACATCAGGAAATCGCGAGGGAAATAGTCCAGCAGGGTCGGCGGAGGCTCACCTGGCAACCGTCCCGTGAAATGCCGCGAGTAGTTTTCGATGCCATGGCAGTAACCCATCGCCTTGATCATCTCGAGATCGAACATGGTGCGCTGATGAATGCGCTGCGATTCGACGAGCCTTCCCTGCTTCTCGAGTTCGACTTCCCACCAGGCTAATTCCTTCTTGATCGACTCAACGGCCGAGGCGCGAGTTTCATCCTTCATTACGTAATGCGTTTTCGGATAAATCGGCAGCCGCATGTACTTCTGCTTGACGGTGCCAAACAGCGGGTCGATCTGCGATAGCGATTCGATTTGATCTCCCCACATCTCGATGCGGTAGGCCATGTCATCGTAAGTCGGGAAAACCTCGATGACGTCTCCGCGGACGCGGAATGTTCCGCGGCGGAACTCTCCGTTGGTGCGTTCGTAGAGAATGTCGACCAGCTTGCGAGTGATGTCCTCACGCTTGATCTTCTGGCCCTTTTCGACGAAGAGCATCATCCCGTAATACGCCTCAGGCGAGCCCAATCCATAGATACAGCTGACTGAAGCGACAATCAGTGCGTCGCGGCGTTCAAACAAAGACCGGGTCGCCGACAGGCGTAGCTTGTCGAGTTCATCGTTGATCGTCGCTTCTTTTTCGATATAAAGGTCGGCGGCCGGAACATATGCTTCTGGCTGGTAGTAGTCGTAGTACGAGACGAAATATTCGACGGCGTTATGCGGAAAGAAACTTTTGAACTCGTGATAGAGCTGGGCCGCGAGCGTCTTGTTGTGCGCCATGACAAGCGCTGGACGATTGATCGCCTCGATCACCTTGGCCATGGTGAATGTCTTGCCGGAGCCGGTTACCCCCAGCAGAACCTGGTGCTGTTCGCGGTCGAAAATACCCTTGGTGAGGGCGTGAATGGCCGACGCCTGGTCTCCTTGCGGCTTGTAGGTGGAAACTAGTTTGAAGTCCATAAAAAAGCTTTCAGCGCTCAGCCTTCAGCTCTCAGCTTAAGCTTGCAAACTCCTCGACAGCACAATCCGACGTTATCGTGCTTTTAGGACAGTTCCTGTCCTTGATGCGTGAGGTGGCAATTCCGATCCCTCCGAGACCTCCTCAGAGGGCAATTTGGGTACTAGACAATCTTTTTATTATATCGCCGCCTGCACAATGCACGGCGGCGCGCTCGGGCATGATGAAGGCAAGATTGAGGAATTCCTCTTGGATGGCGGTCGCTTTAATTCACAGTAAAGATCGCGGCGCTTATTCCAGTTCCGCCTTTGGTCACGACGCCGATTGGGCCTGTCTTGGCTCCGGCGGGAACGGTTGCGGTCACCTGCGTATCAGAGTTCACTGTGAATGCGGCAGGCACGTTATTGCCGAAGCCGACTCCGAGAGTTTGTGTGAAACCCGCTCCCGTGATGGTCACCTGCGTCCCCGCCGATCCGCTCGGCGGATTGAAGCTGAGAACCTG